>PMAA01000029.1 GCA_003152355.1 Acidobacteriota bacterium
ATGCCTCGACACCACCATTCGAGTTCTGAGGTAGAATGCTCGAACCCAGTCGTCTGCGCCCAGCCCCTCCAATTGGTCGAAAAAGTAGATTCCATCGCAGCAAAGAACGCAATGAGCCACAGTGGGCCGGCGCCAATAATGTGCCGCGAGCGCCGAGAGGAGTATCAGTCAATGGTCACAGAACGACGACAAATCCCGCGAGCCAAGCCCTACGAACTGGTCTACGTGAGCCTCGCCAACCAAAATCGCGGAATCGTCATTGATGCGTCCGAGGACGGCCTGCAGTTCCGGGCCGACGCTCCGGTCGAGCATGAGCAGGGCATGCTCCCGCTGCGATTTACGTTCAATCCGCGTAGTGAAATCGAAACGGTCGGCGAAATCGTATGGATGGACGAATCGAAAAGGACGGTTGGACTGCGATTCAACAGCCTTCCGGAAGCGGAGCGCTCGGACCTCCGTAGGTGGCTCGAGCAGAGCGTGTCGACCGAAGCCGAAGTGCCGAGGGAGATTGAAAGCGAGCTGGCGCCCTGGCGGCCGTCAGCGGGCGCCCGTTTTTCTCAACCGGACAATCCACGCTACGGTGTTCGCAGAACGGTATTCATAGTGATGTTGTGGCTCGTGTTCGTGGTCATAAGCGGTGTCACCCTTGTTTTCTTTTGGCGGGCCGGCGGACGCACGCAGTCGCTCGGCCAGGATTTGTACAATTGGGTCTCATTTGGTTCGCAGTCGAATGCGCGGAGCTCGACTGAAGCTGCCGAGATCAGCCCGCTGCTGCGGCCTCCGTCGAAGCCTCAACGAATACGCCCGGTTGTAGTGGGGGGTGACGCAGCGCTTCCATCGAACGCCGACGCGGGCGCAGCTGAACTCTCCATTGCATTGCAGTACCTGCGTGCAGGGAGCCGGCCGGCCGATTCCCAGGTCGCCGTGAAGTGGCTATGGGCTGCAGTCGAAAAGGGAAATACGAAGGCCGCGATGCTTCTTGCCGATCTCTACGCGTGGGGACGTGGCGTGCCGCAGAACTGCGATCAAGCGAGGGTGTTGCTGATTTCAGCTTCGAAGCACGGAAGCGCGGAAGCAACGCAACAGCTGCAAGACATGGAAGCAGACGGTTGCGGCAGTCCGGAAGCTTCGTCGAAAGCAAAATTCGATAATTAGTTGAATGCGTGGGCAGGGCGGAGAGAACAATAGGTTTACGAACATAACGTTCCGCAGGGGGTGCACGGTGAGGAGCCAACAGATATTTGGTTCTTGAGGTGTCAGCCCGAATCTCGAGAAACTTTGACAGCGGGAATTACTCTGTGGCATCTGCAGTGACATGTCTAGCTCGCGGACCGCAATGCAGTCAACTCCAAGGAAACTGACTACCCATCAGAAGGCGGTGCTGATTCAGGTACTCTTGGCGTTTCCCGAGCAGCAAGTTGGCGTGTGCTATTCGCCAAAGGCACCCGATGCGCTCGTTTACGCACAAGATTTCATGACAATTTTCAGAGCGATTGGATGGAAACTAAATGATGCGGAGGCGGCGGAGATCGTCACTGATCAATCCGCGGGCTTGGCACTGATCGTGAGCCGAGGCGACCTACCTCCTAGTGCGCAGGCACTTCGAGATTCCCTACGGATCTACGGAATTGAAGCCGAAACATTCTGCGATCCCAATCGCAACATCGCATCCGGAAGCTTCGTTCTCGCCATTGGCTGACGGGCATGAGAATTTTAGCTGCTGATAGAGAATCGCATCTCGCCGTGAATAAGCTTGGCAAGCACGCGATACAAGCCGTCTAAATAGAATAGGGGTTCGCTATCCGCCCATCGCAGAAGATATTTTCGCTGTACGGTCTCGGGTGGTCGTTCCCGCGAAGAAGACGGTTATAGGCAGCAAAGTTGTCAACGCACAAAATGAGGACGTCGGAACATTCGAAGACATCGTACTCGATGCTGGAGCTGGCCGGATTGCTTACGCGGTCCTATCGTTTGGAGGCTTTCTTGGACTGTGAGAAACAGCTGGCCGAACATGGCGGATGCGACTTGGTGCAGCGGTATCGGTAGGCACTATGGTTATACCCCTTGCTGGGAATAAGTGCGCGCACCATGAAGCCGCTTCAAGCGTCCTGCTGATAATTACGAGGAGTGGGTCGCGCGGCCTCAACCGGGCGACCCAGAGTTGCCACCGGGCTAATCTATGTCCTTTGGTCACAAGAACATAGTATTTAGACGAGGAGCTTTTGTGGCATCGGACGCTCATGAGTGCTGGCCAACCCACCATACAATGGTCGAACGGCTCGACCGTGTAACAATCGGTGAAGCGCTCGAAAAACATTCGCTTGGGCGTTCCAATCAATTAGTTCAAAATACTTTAACGCCTCGAGCGAATAGCTTAGGCTTTAACGGAAGGAATTGAGATTGAAAATTACGGTGGTCGGCTCGGGATACGTCGGTTTGGTCACGGGCGGGTGTCTCGCGGAAATCGGTCACGACGTAGTTTGCACGGATAGCGATCTTGCCAAGATCCACACACTGGAGCAGGGCAAGCTTCCGATTTACGAGCCGGGCCTCGATGAAGTGATCGCCAAGAATCGACGCGAATCGCGATTGCGTTTCGAATCGGAACCGGCGAAGGCAGTCGCTGCCGCGGAAGCCATTTTCATCTGCGTCGGAACGCCGCCTTTGCCGAATGGCGATGCCGATTTGAGCGCGATTGACAGCGTGGCTCGCGTTATCGCGACTGAAGCTCGCGGCATCAAGCTGGTGGTCGAGAAAAGCACGGTTCCCGCGCAGACCGGGCAGCAATTGAAGCGCGCGTTGGGAATCTACGGACGCGGCAGCGGCGCGGAATTTCGCGTGGCATCGAACCCTGAGTTCCTGCGCGAAGGCACTGCTGTCAGCGATTTTCTACATCCGGACCGAATCGTCGTCGGCGTGGACGACCCTGAAACTGAAAAGCAGCTTCACGAAATCTACAAGCCGGTGCTCGAGCAGAAATTCAATTGCCCTGTGCATCCGAAGGAGTGCCCGCCCACTGAACCGCCTGCGTGGATGGTGACGACGATCAATAGCGCGGAACTCATCAAGCACGC
>PMAA01000097.1 GCA_003152355.1 Acidobacteriota bacterium
AGCTCGACTTGAACCACGGAACGACTTCCTTAATCTGATTGATGTTCACGAGATAAGAGCGATGCGCGCGCCAGAACGTATCAGCCTCGAGCGCACCGGCCAACTCTTCAATCGTGCGGTAATTCGAAACGCCTTCGATGTCGCGCGTGAAAATCGTGATCGTGCCGTCCTCGATGGCTGCGTAAACCATATCTTCAGCGTCCACCAGCATCAGCCGCGATTGCACTTTCACAAGCAGCTTCACTGGCTGCGGTGACTTCGCCGTCCCGAGCTTCCCCACAAGGGATTCCAAGCGTTCAACCGGCGACGCATTCGCCTCCAGCAGCTTCTTTGCGCGCTGAATCGCCTTTGCCACGCGGGCCTTGTCGAACGGCTTCAAAATGTAGTCCACCGCGCTGACTTCGAATGCCTGCACCGCGTAATTATCGTAGGCCGTCGCGAAAACAATTTGCGGCAGGCGTACTTTTCCGGAAATTAATTTCTTAATCACGCCGAATCCGTCGAGGCCCGGCATTTGCACGTCGAGAANNCCCGATGACGTTAATTTCGGGAATGCCCTTCAAGAGGAAATTTAGCTCGTCGCGGGCCGGACGCTCGTCATCAACGATGATGGTCTGAATCGCCATTCGCAGAGCAGTATAAACGCAGCGTTCCGGCACCCGCAACAAGGGCGGGCGCCGCGAGCGCGTCCGTGCACGCAATTAATGCGTGCCCCGTTTTGAGCGTTCGGCATTCCGCACGTGGTGTCGTAAAATAGCTTTGTTCCGGAGGGTCAATTGACTAAGGGACGCCCAAAAGTTCTTAGCAGCAAGCTGATGTATCAAGGACCAGTGTTCGGCGTCCGGCGCGATCATGTGATCGAGCCGAACGGCGTTAACGCCACGCGCGACGTCGTCACGCACAGTGGCTCCGTCGTCGTCATGCCCGTATTTCCGAATGGCGACGTTCTTCTCATCCGCCAATATCGTTATTCCGTCCGCGAATATCTTTGGGAACTCGTCGCTGGCCGCAAGGAACCGAAGGAATCGCCGCTGTCGGGTGCAAAGCGCGAACTTCTCGAGGAAACCGGNNGTTGCTCTATCTCTATCCCACTCCGGGCTTCGTCACCGAATTTATGGTGGTGTTCGCAGCGGAAGGACTCGCAGCCGGCAAAGCGACGCCAGAAGAGGACGAAAGAATCACCGCGCGGCGCTTCACCCCAAAGCAAATCAAGAGCTGGATTCGCGCAGGCAAAATCCGCGACGCAAAATCCATCGCCTCCCTTCTCTATTATTTTGATTCGCCGAGATTGCACTCGTAGCGCCGGCATCTNNGCAAGATGCCGGCGCTACGATGACCCGATTGCCATGCCGCGCATTGTGATTCCCTCTTCATCTCTCTTATAATTCCCGCATGGAGAATCACGAAGTCGCCAGAATCCTCCGCGAGACCGCCCAGCTTCTCGAAATTGACGGCGCAATCATCGGCCGCTATCGCACCTACGAAAAGGCGGCCCAGCTGATCGGCGGCCTGCACGAACGCATCGAAGAACTCGCCAAGGACGAATCGAAGCTCACCGAACTCCCCGGCATCGGCGACGGCATGGCCGCGCACATCCGTGAAATTCTCGCGACCGGCGATTACAGCCTGCGCAAGAAGCTGCTCAACAAATATCCCGCAACGATTCTCGATCTTCTTACGCTGCAATCGCTAGGCCCGAAAAAGATCGCCGCGCTTTGGAAGAAATTTGGGACCGCGACCGTTGACGACGTCGAGAAACTCGCCCGCGAAGAGAAACTCCGCGACTTTCCCGGCTTTGGCGAAAAGAGCGAGCAGAATATCTTGAAAGCTATAGAAGTCTTCAAGCGCTCCACCGGCCGCTTCCTTCTCAATGCGGTTGACCGCGAGGCTCAGGCTCTCTGCAAGTACATCAGGGAAGCAGGCGACGCCGTCGAAGATGCGACTCCCGCCGGCTCGTTTCGACGCGGAAAGGAAACCATCGGCGACCTCGACGTCCTGGTGACGATGCGCCCCGGAAAGGACAAGCCGAAAAATGTTGCAGCCGTCGCGGAATATATCTTGAAATATCCCGGCATCGAACAAGTCCTCGCGCACGGCGAAAACAAAGTCAGCTTCCTCCTGAAGAACAATCTTCAGGTGGATGTCCGGCTGCTCGAGAAGAAGTGCTTTGGCGCGGCTCTACTGTATTTCACCGGTTCGAAGGAGCATAACGTCGTCCTGCGCGGCCGCGCCAACGATATGGGTTGGACGCTGAACGAGTATGCCCTCACGGAATTGAAAGGCGGCAAGGTGGTCGCGGCCAAAACCGAAGAAGAGATTTACACCAAGCTTAAACTAAAGTACGTCCCTCCTGAACTGCGCGAGCACTGCGGCGAAGTATCCGCTGCCGAAGAAGGCAAACTCCCGCAACTTGTCTCCCTCGCCGATATCCGCGGCGACTTGCAGATGCACACCGTCGCCTCCGACGGCAAGAACACGATCGAAGAGATGGGTGAAGCCGCGCGCGCTCTCGGTTACGAATACATCGCGCTCACGGATCATTCGAAGGCCGTCACCGTCGCCAACGGCCTCGATGACAAGCGCACGCTCGAGCACATCCGGAAGATTCACGCCGCTCGAGAACGCGTGCGCGGCATCCAGTTTCTCGCCGGGATGGAAGTGGACATCCTGAAGGATGGCCGCCTCGATCTCAGCGACGAAGTCCTCGCGCAGCTCGACGTTGTGGTCGTATCCGTCCACAGCTACATGAATCTCGAGCGCGCCGCGATGACCGAGCGCATCCTAGCCGCCATCGAGAATCCCTACACGCAAATCATCGCGCATCCTACGGGCCGGCTCATTCTTCGCCGCGACGCGTTCGACTACGATTTGGAAAAGATTTACGAAGCGGCAGCGAAAGCTGGCGTCGCGATGGAGTGCAATGCGCATCCCGACAGGCTCGACCTCAAGGACATCCACCTTCGCGCGGCTCGCGACCGCGGCCTCAAGATCGTTATCTCGACCGACGCGCACTCAACCTTACATCTTCAGCTGATGAAGTACGGCGTCGTAACCGCGAGACGCGGCTGGATTGAAAAGAAGGACGTCATCAACACCCTGCCGCTCGACGCGTTCCTATCTGCGCTTCGCCCCAAACCGCATGGCAAGCCTTACGCCAAGCCCGCGGCAAAGCGTAAGACGGCTTGACCCGGCATGCTTCGCAGACTTGCGGGAACTTTTCAGCAACGCGCTACGTACCTCTGATTAGAAGGACGGAGGAACACCAATGCTTAAGTCGCTGCTAGCGGGAATTTTCCTGATGGGTTTCGGCCTCGCGGTCGCGTCTCCGGCGCACGCCGATGAATGGTCCAAGAAATATTCAGTCTCTGGCAAACCTTCCATTCGCGTCGAAACTGACGACGGTGACATCGAGATTTCGCCCGGGGCCGCGAACGAAGTCAACGCCCGCGTGGTTACGTCGGGCATGAAGATCAGTTCGAGCGATGTCCACGTGATCGAGAGCCAGCAGGGCGATCACATCGAGTTGCTTGTCAAGACGCCCAAGCACTGGCTTACTTTTAGCATGGGGCACCACAGCGTTCGCGTGCAAATTCAAGTGCCGCCGCAATCCGATCTCGATATTCGCAGCGGCGACGGCAATGTGAAATCCGGCCCCGTCGCAGGGCACATTCAAATTGATACCGGCGACGGCAATATCGACTCGAACGGCCTTCATGGCGATCTTCATTTGCATACAGGCGATGGCCACGTACAAGGCAACGACTTCGACGGCAACCTCAGCGCGGACTCCGGCGACGGCTATATCACAGTGCGCGGACGCTTTGATGTTCTCTATCTCAAGAGCGGCGATGGAAATATTGAGGCCGAAGTTCAGTCTGGCTCAAAAATTGCCAGCGGTTGGAACCTGCACACCGGTGACGGTCACATCAACATGAAGTTGCCCGACGGCTTCAGCGCCGAACTCGATGCTCACACCGGCGACGGCCACATCAGCCTCGACTTCCCCGTAACGGTGTCGGGCTCGATCAGCGAATCGCGCATTCACGGCAAAATCAATGGCGGCGGTGGAATGCTCGCCATAACGTCGGGCGACGGCTCAATTCGCATCGAAAAGCTGTAGAGGAATTGCGCGCTAGCGTGGATTCAGTCGACGCGGAAGATTCAAACGCAAGGGCCGGCTTTTGCCGGCTCTTTGCTTTTCAGGGATAAACTCTGCGAATCGCGGTGGACCGCAGTTAGTTTCGTTGAGCCCAGGCGAGACCATCGGGTTGCTTGCCGGTGGGGATTTGACCGCTCACTTCCAAATTCCTCAAATCTATAACCGCAACTTTGCTTTTGGCGCTGACGGCAACGAACGCGCGCGAACCATCGGGCGTAATTAAAATACCCGCCGAACCGCCGCCGAGTTCGAATTGTTTAATCTCTTTGTGAGTCGCCACATCGAGCACCACCAAGTTCGGCCCAGCGCCGTTTGATCCCGGTCCGCCGCCTAAGCCGGAGACCAACGCGCGCTTGCCGTCGCGAGTGAACCTCAAACGATTGGCTCCCTTCACGGAGATCTGAAATGTCTGCATCGCGGTCTTGCTGGCGACGTCAATGACGGTGACGGTTCCATCCTGTGCGTTGGCCGCCCAGATCTCTTTCCCGTCGGGCGAGACGTCGAAACCTTCCGAGCCGCGCCCCGAAGGAACGTTGGTTACGTGCCATGTCTTGCGAACGCCGCCAGATGGCGGACCATTCCCGGGTGGAGGATTGCCGCCCGGCGGCGGGCCGTAGCCGCCATTCGCAAGCGTGACTTGCTCAATGATACTGATCGTGCCGGAACTAACATTCGATGTGAAGATATCGTCGAGACCCTCCGAAACTTCAACCATATGCGTGCGGTCCTGTCCCGTTCCAAGAACCCAATCGATTTTTTGCGAAGCCGGATCGTAGCGGCCAATCGCTTTGTTCGTCTCGGCCGTGAAATATAGCTTGCCGCCCGCGAAGGCCAAGCCATGCGCGGAGCGCAAAGCGCCAAGATTGATGGGAGCCAGCGGCTTCTGCGTCATCAAATCAACGACGGAGATCGTGTTGAGCGCGCTGTCTAGCCCGCCATAGTTTGAGACGTAGGCAAGCTTGCCATCGGAAGACGCGACTACTTCGTGCGGATCCTGCCCAACAGGAACGCGGGCAAGAATCTTCAATCCCGCAGGATCAACAATGGCGAGCGTATTATCGCTCTTCTCGAGGATAAGAAGTGCAGGCGAAGGCGTTTGCGCCAAAGTGAACGCCCCGCCGACCAAAAGAGCGCCCACCGCAGCAATACAGCCAAGCAAAATTCGTCGTGAATTCACGATTCGCACAGAGTCAACTCGGCGCCGAAACCTCGCGCCCGGACTAAAAGCTCGACGCGTCTAAAACAAATTCCACAAGAACTGGTTATAAACTTCGTGGTGGTACTGCACTTCCGGCACCTTCACGAAAGTTCCGAGCAGGCGCGAGCAGCGATCGGCCGACGCTTGCTTGAGATCCCCGTAACGCGCCTTAACATCTTCGCCGAGCAGCTTTGTCGTCCAATCCGCCTTCCGGAAATTCGCGAGCGCGTCGTAAATATTGTCCGGCAAATATCGCTGCGCTTGCCGCAGATTTTTGATTTTCGACGTGTCGCCCTCGAGCCCTGTCTTGAAGACGGAATACATCACCATATACGGATTCGCGTCCGGCGCCACCGATCGCACTTCCACGCGCATGCTCTTCTCGTTGCCGATGGGAATCCGGATCATTGAGCCGCGATCCACCGGCGAGGCCTTGAGCTGGTTCGGTGCTTCGAAGTGCGGATCGAGCCGGCGATAAGCGTTCACACTCGGATTGAGTAGCAGGCAAATGTCGTTTCCGTGGGTCAGAATGCGATCCAGAAACGCCCAGCCTAGCTTGCTCAGTTTTTCCTCACCTTTGGCGTCCCAGAAAAGATTTTTGCCGCCCTTGCTTATGGAAACATTCGTGTGCATCCCGTTTCCGTTGACGCCCACCACCGGCTTCGGCAGAAAACTGGCGGTGAATCCCATCTTCGTCGCCACTTGCCGGCAAATCAGTTTGTAGAGTTGAATCTGATCCGCCGCAGCTACCACTTCCCCGTAGCCATAGTTGATCTCGAATTGCGATGGCGCCACTTCCGGATGATCCTTCTCATTCTGGAAGCCCATAGCGCGCTGCACTTCCGCGGTCGTGTCAATAAACGTCCGAAGCGGATCGCCCGGCAAAGAATGGTAGTAACCGCCAGTGTTCACATATTCGAATTTCTGGGTCTCGTAATACGCGCGTTCAGCGTCGGCGCCTTTGAACAGGAATCCTTCAATTTCGTTCGCGGCGTTGAGCGTATACTTCTCTTTTTCATATAGCTTCTCCGCGAATCCCTTCAGCGCGCCGCGAATGTCTGCCGAGTAAGGCGATCCATCCTTGTCAATCACTTGCCCGAACACCAGCACCTTGCCCGACCCGAACACGTCGGCTGGGCCCCAGTAGAAGGCGCTCCAATCCATCGAAAGCCGCAGGTCACTCTCGCGCTGCGCGGTGAAGCCACGGATCGACGAGCCGTCGAACGTCAGGTTGTCCCAGCTCTTGATGAGAAATTTCTTGTCGTAGTCGAGCATGTGCAGCCGGCCTTCAAGATCGCTGAAGAGCACAGTGACCGCCTTGATCCGCTTTTCGTCGGCCAAGTATTTGATCCGCTCTTCCTGAATCTTGTGCGCGGCAACGCGGTTCTTCCGCTGCTCTTTCGCTTCGAGGTTCAGTTGCTCGAGTTCGTCGTACGAAAGCGACAGAAAATTACGAAGTTCGCTAGACATGGATCTCCTTCGAAAGGAATGGGATAGCTATGTCTTGGTTGGAAGAATGAGAGGGCGATTGACAACACATTCGCAGGGTAAGGTAGCGCGCAGCTCTCGTCTCCGTCAAATCGAAAATCCCGATTGGCCAAATCATAAAAATAGATGCATGGGAACCAATAAGCCGAGCGCATCAGCGTCTCGAGCCGACAGCATGGCCGATCGCCAGGGCGACTCGTGGGATTCTACACTGCCTCGATTGTTTTCGCTGGCCCAGGTCAAACGCATTTGCAAATCCTCGCGCCTTCGCGCATCATAACCTGTTTTGGTTTGCATCATTTCGCCTGCAAGAGGCAGCGGCGAATCATCTCGCGAAGACTCAACGCACACAGGGGGAATTGAATGCGCAGGCCTGTCAGCATTGCGCCCGCGAAGGGCAAATTGGGCGTGCTCACGCCCGGAATGGGCGCTGTCAGCACCACTTTCATGTCCGGCGTGGAATTGATCCGCCGCGGCATCGCGCCGCCCGTCGGCTCGCTCACGCAGCTTGGCACGATCCGCCTCGGCAAGCGCACTGAATCTCGCTCGCCCCAAATTAGCAGCTTCGTCCCTCTTGCGACGCCCTCGGAACTCGTCTTCGGCGGTTGGGACGTCTATCCTGATGACGCCTACGAAGCAGCGCGCAAAAGCGGCGTCCTCGAATTTGAGCATCTGCAGAAAGCTAAAAAGTTCCTCAAGGGCATTCGCCCAATGAAAGCGGCGTTTGACCGCGAGTACGTGAAGAATCTCACCGGCACGCACATCAAAAAAGGCAAGAACAAATTCGATCTCGCCGAGCAGATTCGCGACGACATTCGCAGCTTCAAGAAAAAATCTGGCGCTCAGCGGCTTGTCATGGTCTGGTGCGGCTCAACCGAAGTTTTTCTCAAGCCGCACGCCGTTCACAAAACCGTCAAGGATTTCGAGCGCGCGATGCGGGAAAATCACGACGCGATTACGCCCTCGATGTTGTATGCCTACGCCGCCATTAAGGAAGGCGTTCCCTTCGCCAATGGCGCGCCGAATCTCACCGTGGATATTCCTGCGATGCTGCAACTCGCGCGCGAGCGCGCCGTCCCCATCGGCGGCAAAGATTTCAAGACTGGCCAAACCTTGATGAAGACCATCCTCGCGCCCGGCTTCAAGGCGCGCATGCTCGGCTTGAACGGCTGGTTCTCCACAAATATTCTCGGCAATCGCGATGGCGAAGTCCTCGACGATCCCGGCTCATTCAAAACCAAGGAAGAATCGAAGCTCAGTGTCCTCGAATATATTTTGCAGCCCAAGCTCTATCCCGATCTCTACGGAAAGATTTATCACAAAGTCCGGATCAATTATTACCCGCCGCGTGGAGACAACAAGGAAGGCTGGGACAACATTGATATCTTCGGCTGGCTCGGCTATCCGATGCAGATCAAGGTCGACT
>PMAA01000135.1 GCA_003152355.1 Acidobacteriota bacterium
TCCAATCGAATGCCCAGAAAATCCAAGCCCTCGCAGATTCGCGCGCGGATAGTGGACGCGCGTTCTCCAATTCCTCCGGTAAGAACGAGCACATCGAGGCCACCAAGCGCCGCGGCATACGCGCCGATGTATTTCTTCGCACGGTAGCTGAAGAGATCCACAGCTTCCTTCGCACGAGGGTCCTGGTCGATCTTGTCGAGCAATTCCCTCATATCGCCCGACGTATCCGAAATTCCCAGTAGCCCGGATTCCTTGTTCAGAACCTTGCTCATCTTTTTTGCAGACGAATTCTGTTGATCAATCAGAAATAGCACAGCGCCCGGATCGACATCTCCGGAGCGGGTCGCCATAACGAGCCCTTCGAGCGGGGTAAATCCCATTGATGTATCAATGCTCTTCCCTTCTTTGACGGCAACCACGCTCGCGCCACTGCCGAGATGCGCGATGATTACCCGCCCGTTAGCGAGCGCGCCTTCGAGCGATTGCAATTCACTCATTACGAACTCGTAGGAAAGTCCGTGAAATCCATATCGAACAATGCCCTGATCGTAGAGACGTCGAGGCAGCGCATACATGCGCGCAACCTTGGGAAGCGAGATATGAAAAGCAGTGTCGAAACACGCCACTTGAGGAAGATCTGGAAATTTCTGGGCGATGAATTGAATTCCCGCGATCGCCGCCGGCATGTGATCGGGATCGAGCGGTACGAGCTTCTCGGCTTCCGACAAAAATTCCGGAGTGACGCGCTGAGGATCTCTGTAACGAGGCCCGCCGTGTACGAGTCGGTGACCCACCGCGGCAAGTCCCGAAAGAAAACTGCGATCGTCCATCCACGAAATCATGAGTTCCGACGCGGCATTTGAGTTCCCGCTATCAACTGGGCAATCTAGGAGCGACTTGCCGCTCGAATCCGCAATCTTCAAGCGCGCACCGGGGCCGCCAACTTTATCAACCGACGTCGAAAGGAAAAGCTCGTTGCGATCTCCAGCCCCATAAAGTGTGGATTTCAGAGTCGAAGACCCTCTGTTCATCGTTAAGATTCGTCGTTGAGCTGGAATCGTCACGAATAGCTTGCGTTTCGTTCCAAATTTTACGTCTTCGCGCGCTTCTCGCAACGTTCGTAAGTGTTTCGAACAGAAGGCCCGTTTATATCACAGCCACTTACGGCCCTGACGAGGGTGTTTGAAGGTGCCAAGGGCGTAGCGCAGGAGGAACCCACGCACGCGGTATGAATAACGGGATAATCACAGATGAGAGCTTTGCTGATGCCTGGCGAATGGAAGGCGTGCGCAAGCGACTGGCTATCAACTTTGCTTACTCTAACTTGGGATGATGCGCTGTCCTTTTTCCAGGAGCCCTCAATACCGCAGATGCATCGACGGGCCCGTGGCGATTCGTCATGAAGCGAGTACCGTGACCGCAGTACCATCAAGAATGTGACTTCCAGGGAGATAAACCGAACTCTAGTATGAAACTCTGTGGGGACAGTGTCGCGGAGAAGGATTTCGAGCTAATCCGGCGGCATAAGAGCGGTAGTCGGTGGGCGACGGCATTTTGCCGCGAGCCTGCAGAGGAGAATTAATCAATGGTCACGGAACGGCGGCAAACGCCCCGAGCTACGCCCTACGAACCGGTCTATGTGAGCTTTCCCAGTCAAAATCACGGAATCGTCGTTGATGCGTCCGAGAACGGGCTGCAGTTCCGGGCCGACGCTCCGATCCAGCATTACGAGGGCGGGGTTCCCGTGCGATTTACGTTCAGTCCCTTTGCTGAAATGGAAACGATTGGCGAAATCATATGGATGGACGAAGAGAACAAGACCGGTGGCCTGCGTTTTAAGGATTTGCCGGGGCCGGACCGATCGAACATCCGTAGGTGGCTCGAGCAGAATGCTCTGCCGCTGCCCCCCCGAGCAGACCTCACAGTCGTGGAGAAAGTTTCGACCGGAGCAGGAGCAACCAATGAGATTCCGAGCGAACCGATGGTCTTAGCCGCGGATGGGGCTGGGGGCGCGACGATTGGGGAAACCCCGCAACGCGAAGCGTCTCGCGCAGGGGCTTTCACATCAAGTTCGGAGTTCACGGAGCCGTGGCGTCCTCCAGCGGGCGCGCGACTTTACCAAACGGAAGTTCCGCGCAACCGGATTCGCACGGTTGTACTCACGATAGTGGGGCTTGTGTTCGTAGCCATATTCAGCCTTGGGCTTTTCTTGTATTGGCGGACCGGCGGGGGTACGCAGTCGCTCGGTCAGGTCTTATCCGACTTGCATTTGGCCGGTTCGGAATCTGACGCGCAGAGCTCGCCTGCAGACTCCGAGGTCAGTCCGCTTCTGCGGCCCGCGTCGAAGCCTCATCGAGTACGGCCCGTTGGTGCGGGAAATGATACGGGCCTGCCACTGCTTTCCAGTGCTGGCGGGGCCGAACTCGCCAATGCGTTGCAATATCTGAGTGGAGATGAGGGGCGGGCGGAACCGGCGGTCGCCGTGAAGTGGCTATGGGCTGCAGAAAAAAAGGGAAATCCGCAGGCCACGGTGCTTCTCGCCAATCTCTATGCCTGGGGACGCGGGGTGCCGCAGAATTGCGAGCAAGCGCGGGTGCTTCTGATTGCGGCTTCGAATCGCGGAAGCGCGGAAGCGGCGCAACAATTGCAAGACATGGAGTCAGACGGTTGCGGCAGCGTGACAGCTTCCTCAAAGTAAGATCCGATCGCTGGTTGTGAAGTGAAAAGTGCTATTATTTGTGCTCCCGCGGTCGATTCCTCTGACGGAGGAAACTCGCACTCCGCAGCAAGATAGCAAGCCAGGAGTTCAGCAATGAATACTCCAGACACTTATCTCAAAACCAAACACGACAAAGATCGGGAACTCTGCTCGCCGGCCGGTCGAAGCGCGCAACACAAGTCTCCGTACAACCACGCTCGGAGTTGCGTCCGTTTCGTGATCGCGTTAATTACAATTTATGCTGGCACGTGCGGAGCCGTCATGGCTCAGAGTAATTTAGAATCGAAATCTCCAACACGAGCCTGCGTGGATAAAACCACTAAGTGGGGCTACGTGGACAGCACCGGCAAGCTCGTGATCGTCCCGCGGTTTGACGCGACGAATTCGTTCTCGGAGAAATTGGCCGCGGTCCAGGTTAATGGCAAATGGGGATATATAGATACGACCGGAAACGTCGTCATCGCTTTCCAATTCAATAAAGCCACTTCATTTTCCGAGCAGTTGGCGGCGGTTCAAATCGGCGAAAAATGGGGATATATCGATAAAACAGGAACTTCCGTCATTCCCCCGCGGTTCGATTCTGTGCAGCGCTTCTCCGAACAGTTTGCAGCGGTACAAACCGATCACAAATGGGGTTACATCGATAGAACCGGCAAGGTTGTGATTGCTCCGCAGTTCGACAATGCCAAGCGATTCTCTGAAGGGCTAGCGGCGGTGCAAATCGATCACAAATGGGGTTACATCGATGGGACGGGCACGATTCTAGTCGCTCCGCGCTTTGATGATGCTGCCTCGTTCTCGGAACAAATGGCTCTGGTTCAATCTGCCGGCACGTTTGGCTACATCGATAAGACGGGGCGTGTCGTCAGTGCTCCACGTCTCACCTCGGCCGGCACTCTTTTTCCGCAACACTTCGCGGACCAACGGGATCCAGTCGAAATCGGCGGCAGGTTTGATTACATCGATAAGGCTGGAAATGTGGTCATTCCTCTGCAGCTCGAAGGAGTTTGTAGCCTTTAGGGCAAAACTCCAGGGTCCTGCCCATAGACTGTTTGAAAACTTCGAATGCACTTGTCCGGTTACCGTAAGTTCAAGTAACGGCCAGGAAGTCAACTGGGAGGTAATTCTGGAGTGTCCGGGACCCGCTACGTTACTGCCGCCTCGGCACTTGAGAAAGCGACCGCAATTCGTTACTCCTTATCGTTCCGGCTTACGCCGATATCCTCGATCGCGACACCGCTTGCAGGCACAATGATAGGAATGGGGGAAGCGTTCAGGGCCTTGCTCGCCGCCACTTCATCTGTACTAGCGGGTTCGGTGCCGCCAGTCAGCAATTTATTTAGAACAGGGATATTCGCGCGGTTTGATTCCACGAAATCAGCACCCTCCGCTGTTAGTGTGAAATCTGAGTTGTCCGCGCGGGTAATGTATCCCTTGTTTCGAAGATACCACGCCGTGAATTCCAAATAATCCCTGGGAAAACCCATGCGCTGCTCAACCTCGAAAAGTGTAAGTTCCGGCTGGTAGGGATTTGTGCGGCGCTGAATATATAACAGCGCCAGAACCACCAACCGCCGGTTCAACTCGCCGCTGATGCTATCCATGAAATCAATCGAAGTGGATAGCGGAACTGGCTTGTGCGCCTCATTTTTGCGAGTCGCATCGTATTCGGCACGGCGCTCCGGTCGGGACAATACGTCGTAGGCCTGCTTCAATAGAAAGAAGTTCTCAGCATTACCGGTCTTCGGGTTGTCTGGGTGAAAGCGCACCGCCAGAAATCGATAAACGCGGTGAATTGTGTCTGGGTCTGCGTTGGGGCTAATCTGGAGGAACTCGTAGTAATCGGGAATCTTCATTTTGGTGTCCCCCGGGAGAAATGCTTCTCTCTTATGGATTACGATAGCTCGAAGTCCCGCACACGTAAACTCAACCATGGCGCTCGGGTTCTTAACGTTAACTGAGGCGCCATTCGCTACGTTCGAGGAAACACTGTTCTCAATCGATCCTCGATAAAGTGCGCACGCGGGCGGCGGGGCATTCGGAAATACTCGACATGCGTGATTAACGGATTTGCCGGGCATGTGAAAGCTTGAACTGCTTCGGGATGGCCGAGATTGGAATTTGAGTTCGTTACGAACTACAGGTTATCGCGACCGAAGTTGTTGAAAACAAGCGATACAAATGGCGCGCCCGGAGAGATTCGAACTCCCGACCCTCTGCTTCGAAGGCAGATGCTCTATCCAGCTGAGCTACGGGCGCGCCGCGTGCAAGTGATTCACTGTACTGCGCTTGCGACATCTTTTGCAACGGCCAACTGAGGCACGTCATTTTGAGTGTGCCCAATTTTGTGCCCACCCAATCTTGACATCGCCTCAAGAACTGCGTCTTCGCTGGGATGAACGTAACGGGCTGAGATATTGATCGCAGCGTGCCCGGCGATCCGAGCGAGTGTCCAAATATCGCATCCCGATTGTCCAAGGCGCGTCAGAAACGTGTGACGCAACGAATAGAGGACGAATGGACGAACCGGCCTAGCATTCCGCTTCTTCGCCTCGTCAGCGAGAGCTCGCGCCTGCGAGAGAAGGTCTTCGAGCGGGAGCGCGGTGCCGATGGCCTGATTCTGCCGCAGCTTCAGTCGAAAGTTTTGCTGCTTGAGCGAGTTGTTCTGCGAGTGCCGAAGGATTTGCGTAGATCGCGGTTTCGGCGATGTCTTGGCGGCGTTCTTGGAACGGACGGCTGGCTTGCAGTCTTTGGGATTTTCTTCTTCGGACTCTTCGCATTCCGTCTCGTAGTGCAAGCGGGCAGTGTCGAGGGCGTTGTGAAAGTCGATGTCTTCGCGATCCGACCAGTGCATGAGATCACAGAGAAGATCGGTCAGCGGGTCGTCGTACTCCGTGCCAGTGATGCATTGAAAATTGCCGGACCGCGGCGGCTGCCCATTCGGCCCGATCGAGATTTGTAACCATTGTGATTCCCTTTCTGTTTTGGAGGCCGCCACAGCGGGGCCTCGACAGCGAGGAGTTCGCGGCGGGGGAGCCCTCAAAACGGAAGGCCGAGGGCGCGGCCCTTGCCCTGGAGCGTGAGGTCCGCCGCTAAACTGTTTTGAAAATCGAGAGGCCCTGGGGTGGACGAGGGAGAGGGAGTGTTGCGATTTTCGACGAATGCCGCGCCGCCGGGCGTTAGGAATGGTTAACTGGATTCGTTGTGCTTGATGGCCATCATCGGCTATTTTTGATCGACGGGGCCCGCGGGAGGAGTTGTCGCTGCGGGGGCTCGAGAAACTGTTTTCACTGGACTCAGTTTCTTCAATCTCTCACTCCACTTGGCATCGTCATAGACGAGTGTCTGGCTGGAAGCCGGACCGCGTTCGGACCACTGAACCGTGCAGTAATCCTCCGTCCCCTTGATGCAGATGAATAGAGTGGACTCGCTATGCGCGTATCCGCCGTAATTCATGGTCCCGCAACTTGCCCATGCGATAAACCTATCGTGGCTACTGACTGTTATGTCACCGATCCTTTTGGAGGAGTAAGTATCCGGACAACGGCGTTTAAATTCCCCAGCGATGGCATTGATATATCCTTCCGGGCTTACATTGGGTCTAGAGGAAAGTCCCTTTCTGCCGGTCTGGGTGATCATTTGAGACCAATGGTCAATCGTCTCTCCCTTGAGCACCATCTCATTGATGTAAAAGTCGTTATGCGTGCGTTCGGAGGCCACGACGAATCCCTGTGGAATCGGAATGACCAGAATCTCGCTGAAGATTGGGGTCATGATTTCAGTGGGCTTAAGGTCATTGAAGTCGACCGTGCCTGCGTGGGCGTCGCTTTGCGCTGCCGCGAATGAACAAACACCGCAGACCAGGAATGCGAGCACAAAGACTTTTTTTCTCATAGACTTCACCCGGAATTTCTATTTTGCTTGCCGAGTCACGGGAGAATATGCCCCCGAGTGCCCTGCTCGCCACCTTTTTCGCATTCGTTCCAACGCCGAAGACCTTGTCGTCCTCGCAGGTCCTCTGCCCAGGACAAAAAGCCATGACTTGCCTGATTTGTTATCCGTTTCTCGGACACCTCCCCCGTCAACTCCCCTCCGTCGTCCAGATTGGTTTCGCCTTGCTGCCGCACCTACCCTACGCGCCCGACGCGGCAAAGTCTGCGGTATGATCGCCTGCGAGCGAAGTATTCATCCAGAAACTATTCGTCGGAGGTCGATTGGCTGTCGCCAAAAGAAAGCCAACGAAGTCGGCAAAGATCGCCGGCGCAAGCATCATCATTGGCGCGTGACCGTCTACTATGGAGACGGCGAGACGTTCGCGCGCGTGTACATCGACCTTGAAATAGCGCGCCGGTTTGCGCAGCGGCAGAAGAAATCGCGTGTCGTCAAGAAAACACGTGTCGCGCGCATTAGTTAAGCGTGATGATGGATCGGGCTTCCTAAGATGTTGACCGAAGGTGTGTGGGCCGAAGTCAAGGTGGGCGCGGAGTATTTGCGGCTCTTCTCAGAGCACAACGCTCAGGGCGTGCAGGCGTCCGTGTACAACGTCAATACGAAAAGTTGGATTGCGCCCTCCGAACCGGTTGACGATATCGAGCAGGGCAAGGAAAAAGCAGAAAATTACGCCAGGGCGTATCTGAAGCGAACCGCAAATTCAGAATTACCTCCGTTGACCTGGAAAGATTCCCGCTCGCGGTAGTGCTGCTAGGACATTGCAACCCTGTCCGCAGTCAGCCAGCTCCGATTAGCAAAGAGTATGGCTCCCATAATGCAGTTCACATCGGGGTCAATGAAGCCGCACTCGAACTTTCGCAGTATGGCCACGGATTGCTCACCTATGCCCTTGTTGACGAGGGATTAAAGCAGGGCAAAGCGGACGATGCTCCGAAAGACGGCCAAATTCTACTGCGCGAATGGCTCGACTAGCGACGGCTCGTCTGCCGGAGTTGCAGAGGGACGGCATGAAGCGAATGGCTGCGCTCGGCCGTAATATTTCGATCGTGCGAGGGGCACAAACGCGCGGCGTCTCGCCCGACGATCGCGAAACTCAACGCCCACGGGTGTTTTATCGCCGCGAATCCGACCCGCAACCTATCGCAATCGCAAAGCCTTGAGAAACTATCGGGGGACGCCACCGGAAATTATCGGCCTCGCGGCATGAGCACTAAATTTTCCAGATGTCGCGCCAAGGGGAAAATATTCTGAAATCCGCGTGCGGTCGTAGTTGCCGCCATAATCAGCCGTCTGCGCGCTCAGGGCCGCACCATTCGAGAGATTGCCGAAAAACTAGGCATGTCCCGTAGCCTCGTCCATAAAACCCTAGCGAATCGCGCGAGTATCGGCGCTGCAATCAAAGCCGTTTGAACAGCGCATCCAGTGTCCTCAAATCAGATGTTTTTGGGCCGTGCGCGGGATGACTTAAAATCCCGGCAGCCCATTTGGCAGCTCGACGCGTAGCGCAAATCGGCTGTGTTCATAGGCCCTCCGTGAGTCGCCGCCTCGCGCATCGAATCAAACTTTGCGGAGTCGCCTGCCTTGCGGTGCTAAAACACTGCGCAAGATGCGCGTCGCTTGTCGACGCCTTTGTTCTCATTGAAGCGCACCGCGCGATGCGGGGCCAGCGGAAAATTCAAAGGCGGGTCCCGCCTTCACAAACCGTGGGACCTGCCTTCGTTGGAGCGCGAATTGGTTGAAGCTAGTTCCCACCGATTTCCATCGTTTCGTTACTGTTGCGCAATATCGACATCCGGATTCGTGTCGTTTGACGTGTCCAGCATCACAAGGCTCGTCGGTGACATGAGAAAGAAGACGTTGTTACAGTTTGTGCCAATGGTGCAATTGGCAGGGATGACTCCCAGGCCGTTAGAAGCAATCGAGTAGGTGCCTGTGAAAGTCTGATCGGGTTTAAGGGTTCCCGACGAGTTCTTGTCGGACGTCCCCGAAGCATTTCCGGCACCATCGAACATTACAATTCCAACCTCTTGGCCGATGCCAATAACATCGGGCTGAATCGTTCCGAAGCCAAGGGTGGCGTCCAAGGATGAGGTCGAGAAGGGGCCAGCAGACTGCGGCTTGAGAGCACCGGACTCAACCTTGGGGTTGGGATTGGTGCCGTCAGTGAACAGCAGGTAGCCCTTGTTCGGTTTGACCAAATACATGATAGGGATCTGATTGTTGCCAGGTTGAACCGTGAAAGTGACGCGTCCGCTGGAAGCGACGCTGAACGTAACACCAGATGCGCTTTGCGCTGACACGCTGCCGCCGCTGCTCTGCCAGCCGGTGACCGAGGCGGTTCCGCTGCTGGTCACCGTGAAAAGGATTACGGTGCCCAAGCTGGTCTCTGTTCCGCCGTTGTTTCCGAGACCGGTCGTGTAGATAACGCTCGACCCGCTCAAGGAAGAAACAGAGTAAGGACCGCCCGACTGTTGCGTAGCCGATCCTTGATACAACGAATCGGTGGTTTGGCTGTCGGTGGTCAGCATGAGAAATTCAGTGGACGACAGCACGTAGATAATCGAGCCCGTCGATCCCTTAGCGGTATCGAGCGTGAGAGTGCCGCGGCCGTTGGATGCGACGGTGTATGAGCCGCCGGTGAGGGAGACGGGAGTCGCAGGATAGTCTGTGGTGCCGCTACCATCGATGTTTCCGTGGTCACTGAGATCGATGACGCTGGAGGTGCCAACGGCGCCACCGCTTAGAGAAAGCATCCCAACAATTGCGAATTTGGATCCTCCGACTTCGGGGCCAGAGGCACCGAAGGCGAAGTTACCGCTGATTTGGGCGGTTGCGAACGCTGAGGGGTCCTGCAAACCAAACTGACCGGCAGCATTCGAACCCGTGGGGTCGAATTCGATAACGTTACCCGTTGATGCGATTCCTGCGGTGATCCCGCTCAGTGCGAAGCGGAACGTCTGGGATCCCGATGAAGTCGCAATCGTCAAACAGCCGCGGTGATCCGAACCCACGGAATACGAGCTGCTCGCAGAAATGATGGAGAGATCTGTCTGCAAGCCCGCCGTGTCAGTGCTGTTGATGTCCTCAACGCCCACAAGCGTGGCGACATGGCCCAAACCATCGGCGTTGAAAGTGGCGCCGATTCCGACTGGCCCACTGGAATCAAAGCCCTGTAGCAACATCGCGTATTGCCCATTCAAAAGAGACTCGCTGCCAGTGCCACAAGCGGCGCTGACCGCGTTGACCGTAATTGAGAACGTCATCTGCGCCGTCATGGGAGTGGCTTCGGAATCCTTGACGTCAATGATGATGTTGTTCGTTGTGCCTGTCGCTGTGGGCGTGCCCGTAATCGTTGCGGATGGACTTCCTGGGTTGAACACCAGGTTTGCCGGAAGCGCACTGGAACTCGCGTCCATGGTGAACGTGTACGGTGCGACTCCGCCGCTTGCGGTAATGGTCGCGTTGTAGGAAATGTTCACAGTGCCGGTGGGCAACGAGCTCGTTGTAAATTCGAGAGGCGCTGCGTTGATAGTTACGATGGCAGAAACCTGCGGCGATGGAGCGTCCGCAGCAGTAGCGGTGATTGTGACAGTTCCTCCCGTTGGCGGTTGCGGCGGCGCGGTGTAATTCGTTGCAGTGCCGCTGGCTGTGTGGCTCGCGCTGAACCCGCCGCAAGGCGAGCTGGCGCATGAAACCGACCAGTTCACTCCTCCAGCTCCGGCATCATTCGAAACGGTGGCATTAACGCTGAGCGCCCCGCCTGCAGTGTCCGATGAAGGAGCCGATGGGGTGAAGACGATGCTCTCGGTGCTGACGGTGATAGAGAATCCACTCACGGTGGTCACCTGCCCGACACCATCGGTAAGTGAAACGCTGAAGGTCTGCGTTGCTGCCGTCGTCGGCGTGCCGCTCACTTGACCGTTACTCGCGTTTATCGACAGGCTGTCACTGAGTACCGGCGTCGTGCTCCATGTGAGCGGTGCGTATCCGGAGCCATGGAAGGTGAAACTGTACGCGACGTTCACCGTCCCGCCCGGCACTTGCGCTGGCGTCGTTGAAATTATAGGTGGCGCAGGATTGTTCACAGTGATTGTGAAAGGCGTCGCGGCGGAAGATTGGCCGAAGGTATCGCTGACCGTTAAAGTGATCGCGACGCTCTGTTTTGTCGTCGGAGTTCCCGAAACTACTCCATTGCCGCTGTTGAGTGCAAGGCTATCAGCAGGAAGGCCCGTCGAACTCCAAGTGAGTGTTCCTGAGCCGGTCGCGTGGAATGCAAAGGTGTACGCCATACCGATGGTGCCAGGCGCCGCCGTTACCTGCGCCTGCGTGGTGGTGATCACAGGCACGGCTGGATTATTGACGGTGAGCACGAATGCAGTCGGAGCAGACGACTGGCCAAACGTATCGCTCACAGTCAAAGTAAAGCTGAGCGTCGCCTTCGAAGTCGGGGTTCCCGAAAGTACGCCCGAACTTGCGCCGAGTGACAATGCGTCAGCCGGGAGGCCTGTTGCACTCCATGTAAGAGGGCCACTGCCGGTAGCCACGAAAGAAAAACTATAGGCGGTTCCTGCGGTCGCTGGTGCGGCCGTCAATTGAGCTTGCGTGCTGGTGATTGCCGGCGCGGCCGGATTGTTGACAGTGATAACCAATGGCGATGACGCGGACTGAGGGCCAGCACTGCTTGAGTCAGTTACGGTGACTGTAAAGGTCACGGTTGCTTTGCTCGTTGGCGTGCCGGAAATGGCACCAGTGCTCGTGTTGACGGACAGTCCATCGGAAAGACCGCTGGCAGACCATGCCAGCGAACCAGTGCCACCGGTGGCGGCCAGTGCGAGACTATAGGCTGTGCCCGCGGTTGCCGCCGTCACCTGCGCTTGCGTCGTAGTTATAGCCGGCAAAGCGCTCACGGTAACCGTAATGCTTGCAGTTGCCGTAGGCGTCTTCACCGACGTTGCGGTAATCGTCGCTTTGCCCGTGGAGCCCGTCGCATTGAACGTCGCTGACGTGGTCGAGACCGCTGCCAGCGTTGTACATGCGGCGCCGGAACAAGCCCAAGTCGCTCCTGCATTGCTCGAATCGTTTGCTACCGTAGCGGCGAGAACCACGTGTTGCCCGAGATCGATTGACTGGGCAGCGTTGGGACTAAGTGAAACACTCGTCTTAGGAGCCGAAGCGCTGCAACCAGAAAACACAAATACGGCCACAATCGCGATAATTAGCGACACGTTCTTCATTAGGTTTCTCCGCCCAAAGAAATATGAGAATAGGTCGTGATTGATTCTAGGAAAGACAGAGCACCGAAAGAGGATGATCCACCTTGGCTGACTCGACCTTGAAGGCTGTTTAATAATCCATTAATGGTACTTTTTATAAATGTGTTCTAAACGCCATCACAGTCCGGTAGGCCAGACAAGCGATCGCAGCGGTACAGCTTCGCCAGCTGACTTTGATTTTGTTCTCTTTCGCAGTAATTCCGTTCGGGGTGCCAATCTGAAGGGCGTTTATTAGCGGCGGGGCGTGCCTCCAACGAGAGAGGGGGCCGG
>PMAA01000072.1:0-14667 GCA_003152355.1 Acidobacteriota bacterium
CCGCTTTTGCCGGCGGGCTCGGTCGCTTCGTCTTATCTGCCTGCGCGAACGCATGCACCGCAAATGCAGCGACGATCACGAGTAGCGCCGAGCAAACTATAAGGCTCCGATTTCGCATTTCATCTCCTGTTGAAAGCCGCACAAGCTTAGACGCCAAGAATCATTCGTGCGATACGAGAGATTGTACGACATTCCGGCTTGAACGAGATACCACGCACATCCTTTCGGTGGTGGGTCAGTTCGGCGCAGGATGGTTTGCTTCACGTGGGACTCGCCCGTATCGCGATACAATCGCTTGCCGAGGGGAAACAGATGGAACAGCGCGTGAGCATTATCACGCTTGGCGTGGCGGATCTAAAGCGCAGCAGAGAATTCTACGAGCGCCTCGGATNNGAGGGACACGGATTCAATGGAATAGCGCTCGCTTACAACGCGCGCAATCGCGCAGAGGTTGACGCAGTGCTGACGGAAGCTCCAGCCGCTGGCGGAAAACTCCTCAAGCCTGCTCAGGAAGCTTTTTGGGGCGGCTATTCGGGTTACTNNTGGTCTAATCGTAGCGACCCCGCCTCCGCGGAGCGAACGCCATCTGATATCCTGACGGCGGTTTCGCGCCGGCGTTCAGCGTGAGGAACGATTTCGCAAGGGGACAATAGGAATGGCGATTCTTGTTACGGGCGGCGCGGGATACATCGGAAGCGTGACGGCTGAACTTTTGCGCGCGAAGGGCGAGCAAGTCGTTGTGCTCGATGACGTTGCTCGCGGGCATCGCGGCGCTCTCGACCCGCGCGTGCCGTTTTACGAAGGCAAGGTGGGCGATCGCGATCTTCTCGCGCGAATTACGGCCGAGCATTCGATTGAATCCTGCGTGCATTTTGCGGCGCTGGCGTACGTCGGCGAATCGGTTCTGGAGCCGGCGAAATATTTTGAGAATAATGTCGAGCAGGGAATTGTTTTCTTCGGGCAATTGTTGAACGCGGGAGTTCGCCGCGTTGTTTTTTCTTCTACTTGCGCGAGCTACGGCGAGCCGAAGCAAACGCCTATCTCCGAAGATTGCCCGCAGTGGCCCGTGAATCCCTACGGCTGGTCAAAATTATTTGTGGAAAGGCTGCTTGATTCCTACGATCACGCGTACGGAACGAAATTCGTCGCGCTGCGATATTTCAACGCGGCGGGCGCCACCGAGCGGCTTGGCGAGCATCACGAGCCCGAATCGCATTTGATTCCCAATGTTCTGGCGGCCGCCGCGGGCGATGCACCGGTCGTCACTGTCTTTGGCGACAAATATCCCACGCCGGACGGAACGGCGATTCGAGATTACGTTCACGTGAGCGATCTCGCCGACGCGCACGTTCGAGCGCTCGAATATTTGCGGGCTGGCGGAAATTCGGAGTTTCTGAATCTGGGGACCGGGCATGGCTATTCGGTTCTCGACGTGGTTGAAGCCGCGCGCCTTGCGACGGGGCGCAAAATCGCAATTCGCATGCAACCACCCCGCGCGGGCGATCCGCCGCGTTTAGTGGCCGACCCTGCGAAGGCTAAGAGAATTCTCGGCTGGGAGCCGGAGAAGTCCGACCTCCGTTCGATCATTAGCTCGGCGTGGGAATGGCGTCAGCGCCATCCGCACGGTTACTCGCCTTCGTGACCAAGTTGCGAGAAATAATCTATGGCGGTTTCGAAGCTTCTCGGCGTTGATGTCGGCACGGGCGGCACTCGAGCTGTGCTGCTTGGCGACGGTGGTCGAGTCCTGAGCGCGGCCACGTCGGAGCACGCGCCGATGCACTCGCAGCAAATTGGCTGGGCCGAACAGGATCCGGCGGATTGGTGGCGCGCCGCGCGACTCGCCATTCCGGAATGCCTCGAGCGCGGCAAAACAAACCCGAAAGAAATTGGGTGTGTTGGGCTCACGGGACAGATGCACGGCCTCGTGCTGCTCGATGGCGATTACAAAGTTCTTCGCCCTTCGATCATTTGGTGCGATCAGCGCACGGACGAGCAATGCAAAGAGATTACAGAGCGTGTAGGTGCGGCTCGGCTGATTGAATTGACGGCGAATCCGGCGCTTACCAATTTCACGCTGCCAAAAATTTGGTGGGTGCGCGAGCATGAGCCGCAGGTTTGGTCCCGTGTGCGCTCGATTCTTCTGCCGAAAGACTATGTGCGTTTCGTATTGACCGGTGAGCGTGCGATTGACGTTTCCGAAGCGTCGGGCACGCTCATGTTCGATGTCGCGAATCGAAAATGGTCCGCACCGATTCTGGAAATGTCCGGGATCAGCGAATCTTTCTTGCCGCGCGTTTTTGAATCGCAAGAAATCTGCGGGCGAGTTTCGAAGGGTGGCGCCGCAGCGACGGGACTAATCGAAGGAACTCCTCTCGTCGCTGGAGCTGGGGATCAAGCAGCCGGCGCGGTCGGCATGGGAATCGTGCGGCCCGGTGCGGTGAGCGCGACAATCGGGACTTCCGGAGTCGTCTTCGCGGCCACGAGCCGGCCTACGATGGATCCGAAGGGGCGCATCCACACGTTTTGTCATGCGGTCCCCGGCCGCTGGCACGTGATGGGTGTGACGCAAGCGGCGGGACTATCGCTGCGATGGTTTCGCGATCAATTCGGCGGGGGCAACGAAGCTGGCGGTGATCCCTACGATCGTCTTTCGGCCGAAGCCGCAACAATTCCCGCCGGCGCTGATGGCTTGCTCTGGGCTCCATATTTAATGGGCGAACGCACGCCGCACCTCGATCCGCATGCGCGCGGCGCGCTGGTTGGAATCACGGCGCAGCACACGCGCGGCCACGTGATCCGCGCGATTCTGGAAGGCGTGGCGTTCAGCCTGCGCGATACGTTGACAATTTTCAATGAGTTGAAAATTCCAGTCGAATCAATTCGTCTTGGTGGCGGAGGCGCGCGCGGATCACTTTGGCGCCAGATTCAGGCCGACATTTACGGAATGCCAGTGGAAATTATCGAGGCCGAAGAAGGCGCGGCATACGGCGCCGCATTGCTCGCCGGAGTTGGCGCGGGTGTGTGGTCATCGGTAGATCAGGCTTGCGATTCAGCGGTGAAAGTCGCCGAGCGCGTCGAGCCGGATCAAGACCGCGCCGCGCAAATGAACCGCCAGTACGCGACGTATCGAAAACTTTATCCCGCGCTGCGCGAGATTTTTCGCGAGCTGTAGGCGCCGGCGAACGGAAACTGAAAGCGCTCTTGCCGTTATTGCGATCTAGCCCCGCACGTAACCCTTTTGGGCGATCACTTTTCCGTGGGAGCGATGGCCTTCCTCGGAGACGGAGTGTACGCCTGAAGCAGTGACCCAGCGATTATAGAAATTAAAGAGCGCGCAAACGGTGATGGTGTAGAAAACGGCTTCGTCGCTCCATCCAGCTTCGCGGAGCTTTTGCACATCCGCAGCGGTGAAGGATGCCAAGTCTTTGGTCACTTTGCCGGCGAAACGAAGCAGCGCTTTTTCGTTCTCCGGCAGGGACGAACCCCCCAGATCGCGGACTACCTTCCAGACGAAGTCCTCGCTGCCAAGAAGATCGGCCGTAACCGCGGCGTGAGATTTCATGCAGAATTCGCACTCATTGAGATAAGACGTGTAGGTCGCAATCAGCTCGCGCAACGCAGGACTCAGCGGCGAAGGGCCGCGCATTACGCCTTGGGTGAAGCGCGCGAGATGCGCGGACGTCTCCGGGAAAAAACCAAACAAATTCCAAATCTGCCAGTATTCACGGCCGGACTCCCGGGCGGAACGGATCATGTCCGAATAAGGGCCTGGCTTCAAATCGTTTTCAATGTCGGGAAGAAACATCGGGCTCATCGCAGTGGTTTGCATTCGATTCTCCTTCTTCAGGCGGCACTTTTCGGGCGACTTTCGGACAACGCGCACACGGTACACGGCTCACTCTGCCGATGTCTGTAATATTTTTCTAGTATTGCCATTCTTCTCTTCAGCCCTCAAATTGCTCCGCAATCTTTAGCTGTCGAGGATGTCTGTAAGCAAATCGGAGAATTTTTTTGGCGATCTTGGGGCGTGTCAGTTGGGAGGCACGATGGCGAAACGCTTATTTTTCGGATGCTCCGCTCTGGCTGTCTTGATTTTCTCGATCACGATTCATCTTGCCGCTCAAGAGCTGGCCACGCTGAGTGTGACGGTCACGGATCAATCCGGCGGCGTTATTCCGCAAGCGCGCGTCACGGTTCGAAGCACCGAAACCGGAGCCAAGCGATCCGAGGCTTCCTCTGGAACGGGGCTGGTGGTAATTCCCGGCCTGCCCGCAGGAAGCTACGAACTGACGGTGGAAGCCGGGCGATTCAGTTCTTACAGAACTCCGCTCACACTTACCGTTGGTCAAGTTGCTTCCTTGGGCGTCACGCTGGCAATTGAGGGGGCAAAGCAACAGGTCGAAGTGCGGGAAAGCGCGCAAAGTGTTGACGCGGAAAAATCCGACGTGAGCCAAGTCATAGACACGCAGAAAATCTCCGATCTGCCCATCGCGGGCCGTGACTTCATCGATTTCGTACTCCTCACCCCGACGGCGAACGTGGGCCGCAGCACCGCGGTCGGATCCCAATCGCCCTTCACGGAAACGGTGTTGCAACTCAGTTTTGGCGGCCTGCGCGAAACGCACAGCTCATTTTTTGGTCTCGACGGCGTGGACTACACAACCAGTATCTCCGGCGTGCAGCGAGTCAGCCCTTCCCAGGATTGGGTGCAGGAATTCAGAGTTGTGGCCAGTCCCTACACAGCGGATTACGGGCGCAACCTTGGCTCGGTGGTCAACACCATCACGAAATCCGGCGGCAACGAAATTCACGGATCGATCTACGACTACTTTCGCAACAACGTGATGGACGCCACGAACCTGCTCGCGGCTCCAGGCTTCAATGCGCTTCGCTTCGATCAGTACGGCGCCGATGCCGGCGGCCCGATTCGCAGAGACAAGAACTTTTATTTCGTCGGCTACGAAGGGCAGCGCCGCGCCGAATCCCCAATCTACTCGTCCTTTATTCTTCACTGCATCGACACGGAAAATTGCCTCGGCCCAGGCACCCCGAGCATCAACGAGGTGAAGCAGGCCTTGGGGCTTGCGTCTGAAAATCTCGGTTCGATCCTCATGATCGATAACTACGATAAGTTCATCACCAAGAGCACGAATATTCTGAGCAACAAGACGACTCTGAATGCAGCGTATCTCTTCAACGACGATCGCAAACAAAATGTGCCCGGCGCGGCTCCGGGCCAGGGACTGCCGTCCTCATACCGCGATAATCCCGTAGCTGACCAGACGGCGTACGCGAACCTTTTCCACATTTTTGCCCAGAATCTGACTTCGGAGACGCTCGTAAGTTTCGGCCGTAGAACCTTCAATCTCGAGCCGGTAGGCGCTGGCTTCGAGCCGGCCATCATGGTTCCTGACCTTCTTGTCTCCGGAGGATTTGCGGGCAGCGTCCGCTTCTATCGCGAGCAGCATTTCGAAGCTACCGAAAATCTCAACTACATTTACGGCAATCACACTTTCAAGTTCGGCGGGGATTTCGAGCCCGTCTGGATCAATGCTCAGACGACGTTTATGAGCCCCGGCTTCGGCGTTTTCACCCCGCAGAGCTTCTTTGGAGTTGCGCCGTTCTGCGGTCCTCCCTGCGGCCCATTCGGTCCCGGCACCGCCGTGGAATTTTTGTTTCTTGAGCCGCGCCAGTATTTCGGCCAGCAGGTGCCGCAGCGCACGCTCCCATTTCAGACGGGAATCTACTCGGGACCGGCCGCCGCGGCTTTTGAAAACAGCACGGATTTGAACTTCTCGCACCGGCTTTTTTCGCTCTATGGCCAAGACACGTGGAAAGTGCGGCCGAACTTAACTTTTACGCTTGGCCTGCGCTACGACGTGGACTTCATGCCATCGGCAACCGAAGTTCGCGTGAACGGCAAGCTCAGCCCCACGAATTACGGAAACGTTCAGCCTCGCGTCGGCCTCGCGTACTCCTTCCGAGGCGGCAAGGGTGTCGTGCGGGCCGGATTTGGGTTGTTCACCGGCCCGTTCGACTACAGCGACATCATGGTCAGCTGGCAGGGAGCTTCCGCCTTCACCGCGATGACTCAGCCGCTCTTGCCCGCATTTGCAGACCCGGCAAACAACTTGGTCGGCTTCGGCCCGTCGGGGATTGTTGGCGCTTCGGGGCCCTTCCTCGCGGGTTCGGGATTCAGCACTTTCTCCCACACCGGCGTTTATCCAGTGCCGGGCGAGCTGCAGCAATTCCCCCTCGGATTCTCGCAGCTAAAATTCGACAATGCCTACGCCGAGCAAGCCAGTTTGGAAATCGAGAATGAAATCGCGAAGGACACTTTCATTTCCGTTGGTTACCAATTCATTCACGGACTCAAGCTGCCGATCTACTACAGCATCAACGGAGTTCCGAACGGGACCCTTCCGGACGGAGTGCAATCGTTTGCGCCAGCCGATCCCAACTTCGGCTTTACCCTCTACGTCACCCCTTCGGGGTATTCCGAGTACAATGCGGGCACGGTGAGCTTCCGCAAGAACTTCGCGCATCACTACAGCGTTCTCGCAAATTACACCTTCTCGAAATCCATGGACATCGGCACGGACGTGCAGCTCAGCGATACGCCGATGGATTACCTTGACCCGGCGCTCGACCGCGCGGTCAGCGATAACGATGTCCGCCACCGGTTCGTTTTGACGTTGCTGGGAGAAACGCCATCGCGCTGGCCCATTCTGTTCCGCAATTTCAAAGCCTCCCTGCTGACCACGCTGGAAAGCCCGCTGTATTACACGATTTTGGCCGGCTTCGATGTGAATGGGGATCAGTTTCCTTTTAACGATCGCGTCGGCGATATCGGTCGTAACACATATCGAGGAGATCCCTCCTACACCACCGACGTGCGGCTTCAAAGAGTGTTCAATTTCACGGAGCGGGTCAAAGGCGAAGCCAGCGTCGAAGTCTTCAACCTGTTCAATCGTGCGAACGTGAATGCGATTGACACCGTCTACGGAGCCGCAACTTTCACGGGTCCAGTTCCACAGTCATATGGGGATGGCATCACGAGCGCGGCCAACCCGACGTTTGGCTCGCCGACGTACGTTGCACCAGCAAGGCAAGTCCAACTCTCGCTTCGCGTAAATTTCTAAGCTTGAACAGAATCCCACTGAGGTCCGAATATGCCGATAGCAACTGAACCAATCGGAAGCATCCCGCGTCCGGCAGAGCTGCTTGCATCGATGAAAGAACGCACAGCCGGGAACATCACCGCAGAACAATTCGAGGCCGCTGAAGAAGCTGCGCTTCGCGACACAATCTCACGATTCGAAAGCACCGGTTCGCCGGTCATCACCGACGGCGAGCAAACCAAGCCCAGCTTTGCGACATATCCGATCGCCGGCTTCCCAAATCTTGCGCCCGATGGTGTTGTGATTCCCTTTGCCGACGGGCATACGCGGCAGCTTCCGAAGCTGACCTCAGGGCCGTTTCGTTATGCAGTTCATGCGGTCTCGTATCTGAAGGCCGCAAAAAAATATGCCAAGCGTCCCGTGAAGCAGGCAGTCATTTCCGCGTCGGCGCTTAGTTTGCTTTATCCATCCGACGGAATTCCCGGTTACCCGCGCGAAGCATTTCTCGTCGATCTTCTGAACGAAGCCGAACGAGACATTCGCGAATGTTTGCAGGCAGGCGCCGCCTGCGTGCAGATTGATTTTACGGAGGGACGGCTCGCGCTCAAGCTCGATCCCTCGGGCAATCTCTTAAATTCCTTCGTTGATTTGAACAACCAAATCCTCGGGCGCTTCTCAGCAGATGAGCGGAAGAAGATTGGTGTGCATACGTGTCCCGGCGGCGACAAAGATTCCACACACAGTGCGGACGTGGATTACTCGGGCCTGCTTCCGTCTCTTTTTCGCCTGAACTTGGGGCGCTTCTACCTTCAATTGGCGAGCGAGCCGGATCCCGAACGTGTGCTGAAGCTGTGTCGAACTTTGTTGAAGCCGGGGCAGATGCTCTTCGTCGGCGTCACCGATCCCATCCACCCCAGAGCGGAGACGCCAGCTGAAGTGTCAGGACGCGTTTTGGAGGCTGCGGAGTTCATACCCGTCGAATCGCTAGGGACCACTGACGATTGCGGGTTTTCGCCTTTCGCGGACGATACGTCCACATCCCGCGATGTTGCGTTCGCAAAGATTCTCAGCCGGGTCGAAGGGACCTTACTGGCCTCAAAGGCGCTTGGAGTCTAGGTTTTCGGCACGCAAGAAGCGCAATACGCAGTGCGGATCGGTCGCTCCTGCGGGAGCTATTGTGACTGTCCGCAACTTTCGCTGACCATCTTTAAGCTCGTCACCCGGAATCGATTGTCGGGCGCCGAGTCGGGGGAAGAGCCGTTGCCGTTGGGATTTGGCTTTTGCGGCAACTTGCCCGTGATGGTAACGGTGTGATTCACATGAGGTGCGAGTTGCACGGTCTTACTCTCAAGTTCCCACATCTTACCGTTTTCGTCCGTGAATGAAAAACTATTCGCGTCCTGAGTCTTCTTCAGGCAGCCCGTCATTGTGTGCGTGAAAGTGTCCGGTTTAGCCTGCGCCATCGCGACCCCGGGTAATGCAACTGCGGCGAGCGCAAGAGTTCCAATTACGAGACTAAGTTTCATATAAACTGCCTCCATGGAAGAGCCCGCGCGGAGACGCGGCACAACCTCCCGCTCGCATAGTGCGCTTACACAATTTCATAGGCCATACGGCTCAATACTGAGATTGGGGCGCAAAGAGCCGTATGTGCCCAAGTTAACCTTAGGTACTAAAAGGCTAAAACGCTCGCGAAATCGGGCCAGCGCACAAGAGAGAGAGATTCCAGATAAGATAGCTGCAAATTGCAGTGACTCTCGGAGATCAGCGAGTCTCGGAGGATAGAGATGCGCCGTGGATTTGCCCAGCTCTGGTGCGCTCTGTGCCTCGCGGCCCTCTGTCTGCTAGCACCGTCCGCAGCGGCGCAACGCGAACGCATCATCCAGTATAACAGCGACGTTGACGTGCGCGACGACGGAAGCATGCTCGTGCGCGAGACCATCCAAGTGGTGAGTGCCGGGATCCAGATCCGCCACGGCATTTACCGCGATTTTCCCACTCGATATCGCGATCGCTTCGGCAATCGTTACGTTGTGGGGTTTGAGCTCGTCGGCGCGACCCGCGATGGCGCCCCCGAAACCTCGCGCGTCGAAGATATAAGCAACGGCAGGCGCATCTATCTCGGCGACAGTAACAATCTTCTCGCCAACGGCGTGCACAACTACACCATTACGTATACAACGAGCCGCCAGCTCGGCTTCTTTCCTGACCACGATGAGCTTTTCTGGAACGCTACCGGAAATGGCTGGGCGTTTCTGATCGAGCATGCCTCCGCAACCGTCCGTCTTCCGGAGCGGATTGCCCGCGATCAAGTGACTCTGAGTGGCTACACCGGACCTCAAGGATCGATGGCGCAGGATTTGACGACCTCGACGAATCCCGATGGCAGTTTTTCGTTCGTCGCGAATCACCAACTTGCCCCGAAAGAAGGGCTCACGATTCTGTTGAAGTTTCCGAAGGGCTACTTCGCTGAGCCGACGTCGTCGGAGAAACTCCAATATTTACTCCACGATAATCGCGGCGCTGAAATATTGGGCGCGGGTGTTGTAACGCTTCTTATCTATTACCTGATCGTTTGGACGCTAGTTGGCCGCGATCCCTCGCGCGGCGTCATCGTGTCTTTGTACGAGCCGCCGAATGGATTTTCACCGGCGGCTATGCGCTATCTCGTCCGAATGGGATACGACAACAAGGCCTTCGCCGCTGCCGTGCTCGATCTGGCCGTGAAAGGTTATTTGCAGATCCGCGAGCAGGCAGGCTCGTACACGCTCTACCTGAAGAATAACAAAGTTCAGAACCTCAGCCCCGATGAGAGCGCCGTTGCGGGAAAGCTGTTCGACGGTCGCGACGAAATCTGGCTCCACAACGAGAATCACGTCCAGATCAAGGCATCCATGGCCTCGCTGAAAGCGTGGCTTAAGGCTGCCGAGCAGAAGATTTATTTTGTGACCAACAGCAAGTACATGATTCCCGCCATCGTGTTTTCGATCGCGGTTTTGGTCGCGTCAGTTGCCTCAGAGGGAACACAGAGAATGGCGGTGGCGGGATTTATGTGCTTCTGGCTGACGATCTGGAGCCTTGCGGTCACGGCGCTGCTTGTCAGCGTTTCACATTTGTGGACCTCAGCTTTCCAGGGCGGTCATCTCAAGGGCGCCCTTATGGGGCAGGCGATAATTCTCACGCTCTTTTCACTTCCATTCCTCGCTGGCGAAATCGTTGGCATAGGCTTTCTGGCGATGGCTACTTCGGTCGTGGTTGTCCTTGGTTTGGTCGCCACAATCGCGCTCCACGTGCTATTCCATTTCTTGCTGAAAAGCCCGACACGCGCCGGCCGCGCTGTGCTCGACAAGATCGAAGGTTTCAAAATGTTTCTCGGCGCGGTGCAGGGCGATCAATTGAATCGCATGTCCCCGCCGGAGCAAACTCCCGAAGTGTTCGAGAAGTACCTGCCATTTGCACTGGCGCTCGACGTCGAGCAAGCCTGGGCGCAAAAGTTTTCGGGCATCATCGGCGTTGCCGGGCAGGCGCCAGGCACGGGATCGTCTGCATATTCGCCATCTTGGTATTCCGGCGGAGCATGGGGCGGTCTGGGCGCGGCAGGCTTCGCGAGCTCGCTCTCAGGCTCGTTCTCAAGCGCAATTTCATCTTCAGCATCCGCGCCCGGCTCGAGCGGAGGCAGCGGAGGAGGATCAGGTGGCGGCGGTGGCGGCGGCGGTGGCGGCGGATGGTAGCGGATTGCTTGCGAGAAAACCCCTGCGAGAATGGGGCCCGCTCCGGAGGAGGTCGCAAGTGTCTCCGTCGTGTCTGGGTCTAGGTGGCGCACGCCCAATCCTATTGCTTGGGGTGGCAGAAAAAGTAACGGCGCGCAACGGAAGTCATGCAACAAACTCTTCCACCGCGCGCCCAAAATGCAACGTAGTTAATTTGTCTTCGCGGGTACAGCCGGCGCCGCAGCCGTTACCTTCGTAAAGGTTGATTCCAGATCGGATGTCCACGTGTTGCCGCCATCTGCGGACGATTCATATTTAAACGTGTATTGCGTATTGGAGACTTCCTTCTCGGTCAGGCGCGTCTTCATGGACTTGCCTCCCATCATCATCTCGGTTGTCCAAGTCCAAGTGTCGCCGCTGACACTTCCTTTGGCCGTGACCAGTTCGCCCCAACTGTCGAATGCGTTGTAGGTGTACATTTTTGTTTCAGGGTCATATCCCACTACGGACATGATCGTAAAGTCGCCCACGGGCGATTTGTTGTTCGAATGACCCACAATAAAAAATCCCCCGGACACCCATTCCCACTTTTGAGTTGACGACACGGGTCCGGCCATACCGTGCGCAGTAGATTTACCCTCTTCTTTCCAGTCGCCCACAAAATACGCGAGCCGCTTCACTTCTGGTCCTGGTTTCGGCGGCTCTTGCGGAGCCCGCGCCTGAATCGAAACTGCCAGCAACAAAACGCAAATCGCAACCAACCCGATCGTTCGTTTCACGTGAAATCTCCTTGGCATTTGAACCCGCGGCTGCGGCTTTCCAACAGAAATGCGCTCCGGCAACTCAGCGCCGTGACAGTGGCGCGAAATCATACATCCATCCCCAAAAACCTCCACGCCAAATCACCTCCCCGCGTCGGTCGAGTGTGAGTCAATAAAGGATTCGCGAAGCCGACAAGCGTCACGTTTGTCATCCCGAACGAAGTGAGGGATCTGCGGTTCGTATGCTCGGAGTCTGAGCCCTTCAAACTCGCTACTGCTGATTTTTACCCTCACAATCACCAATAAAACATTGACGATTGTGATTTGGAGGCGGGGGGAGTCGAACCCCCGTCCGAGAAGCCTTACGGCCAGAAGACTACATGCTTAGCTCGTTCATTTCGCGGCCGGCCCTTGCGGGTGCCGCGCGTTTGCCGTCAGCGCTCAGAGCGAGCAAGAAACCCTGGCGGCTAGTCCGATGATCTCGCCGGCGCGTTACGGACCGAAACGCGCCAGCCAGCCCACATTGTGACGCCTCGATTCAAGCGCATGGGCGACACTTGAGGAGACGCGCTACTTAGTTTTTAATTAAGCAGCGAGAGCCAACTGCGTATTGGCAGTTGTAAGTTTCCACCCGATTGCGGGCAGGTGGCGCCCGGCATGCCTTCTGGCTGCGACAGCTTCCGTCGAAACCGTGTCGCCCCCATTGACAACTCAAGAATAGCATCGCGGAGCAAACCCTGCCACTTTACGAGGCTCGATTGCACGCATGCGAACGGGCGATGGTTACCAGCGCCGCGGGTCAACATGCCGACGGTTAAGGACTGACCGACACACGACTACTTGGTCTCCGCCTCCAGCTCAAGGCGGTTAACGGAATAAATCACATAGTTCGGCACATCTGTACCGCTCATGTTAGCAAAAGCGGCCGGATGATCTGACACAGCCTTTTCAATTTGTTCGCGGGCGAGGCGCGACTGCGTGCCTCGCGAATCGGAGGCGTACATCGCGTAATCAACTTTCGCCTGCAATAGGCCGGTGATGAACTGCGACGGAGTCCCGAGCGGAAATTCGCGGTTTGGCGCATAGGAAAACTCGAAAGGGTCGAAAGAAAATAATCCAATCGCTCGGCGTCCCGTCAGTAGGAAAATCGTCGGATCCTCACCAAGGAGGACCGCGTCCGTCGGCGTATTCTGGCTCACCCATCGCATCGCCGTGACAGTCGCCGGCCAATTTTTTTGCTCCTCGAGAGGAAATCTAGCCGTACCGTTCCGAAGAGTGGCCTGCGTCTCAAGGAAGAGAGCATGGCCCGCGAAGAGAATCAGCGACACCGCGCACAAAGCAGCGCCGATCCTTGATGGAATCCTGAATTCGGTAATTTTGCCAAGCAATTCCACAACCCCGAGATAAGCGAAGTACAAAAGAAATGGCAACAGTGGTCCCTGGAAACGGATTGAAGGCCATGGCCATAGTAAAAGCATTCCTTCGTAGAGCAAAACGCACAGGTTCAGCGACGTAATTCCGTTTCTAAGATCCAGCACAAAACCGTAGAGAGCGAATGCCGCGAGAATGAGGCAGAGGAGAAATCCAAGAGAAGTCAGCGAAACCCCCATCAAGGCGCCTGGCGAAATTATTGCATTCGCGATGTTAATTGCCATCACATGAAGCCTTTGGGACCACGCGAAAGCGGAGAGCAAACTCAAATTCGCGTAAATCGAGCCTCCATAGTACGCATCTACAGATGCTTGCACCTTTCCATGCCTTGACGACCATATCCACCAAGGTGAGACGAGCGCAGCAACGATGAAAAAGTAGGCTACAGCCGCGCTGATTTTTTTTCGCGCAAGAAAGACGCCGGAGCCAGCGAGAATTAGCGGAAGTCCTGCTGTCCGCGTAAGGATCGCGCATGCCGCGAGCGCTGAAGCGAGTAGCACCTTCGACCACGTCACGTCGTTACGCGGGTTCATTCGATCGATTACGAGAAAAGTTGCAGTCAGGAAAAATGCAAACGTCGTCTCCGACATAAATGCGACGCTGCTAAAAAGCACCCACGGCGAAGCGACTGACAATATGACAATCCAAACTGCGGGCTCAACCGCACCGAACTTCTCTCGAAGATAAACGAATACCAGCCACATCCACGCCACCGCAAATCCGAACGGCACAATCTTGAGCGCGTAAATGTTGTGCGGAAATCGAGGAAACGCTTTCCATACTGCGGCGAGCGCCAGAGGAAACATTGGCGGATACCTCGTCTGCGCAATCGGCTCCGGCAGGCTGATGATCTTGTAGCCTGAGCCATCCGCGAGCGCCTTTGCGGTCACGAGGTAGATTCCGTCGTCATGGTAGACGTCGAAGCCCGGAGCTGCAAACCCGATAGCGTAGGCTACGAAGAGGGCAGCGCAGACGGCAATCAGGAATAAGACCTTCATCAGGCTGTTCTCGCTTTCAACTCAACGCAGTTTCGAGAGCCGTATTTTCTTCTTACAACAATACGGATGTTCTTCTCGATTTCGACCGAAATTTCCGATCTAGATTTCTAGCTCGTGCACCGTACGCTTCCTTTCGCATCGGGCGCAACGTATTCGCCATTCGCGCAAATCTTACTGAGATCCGGTACGTCCCGACGGCGCGGAATACGCGGTGAGCCGCGGCGGGTCCGCGTCCGGCTCGGCTAACCAAACTGTGCGGTTCCGAAAATAATCGAGCAGCGGTCGAATATCCTCGTCTAGAATTTCGCGCGCCCAGACAATTTTCGCGTGGTCAATGTCGGCCCGGTTGTAAACCCATTCTTCGCCGGGATCGTGATCGGAAGAATATCGGACGATGACGAGTTGTTCGCCCGGAACATGATTCAACTCGGAAGCGAACGCGGCGCGATAGCCCATGTGCACTTCGTTGGCGTCCGGCAGACGATGCCACGACATCCACGCATGAGCCGGGACGAGTGCGAGAGCGAAGATCACCACCACGCGCGTGAGGCCGATTCCGACTGCACGTGAGCGCCATTGCCAGCGCCGCAGATAACGCATTGCTTGAACGAGGATGCCGAAAAGCGCCGCGGTCATCGGCGCGGCA
>PMAA01000072.1:14768-21093 GCA_003152355.1 Acidobacteriota bacterium
TTTCTATATTCGCGAGGCGCATCGAGCTTTTGCCACGCGAAATGTGGCGCCGTCATATATGTGCGGTCGTTCAAGCGGTAAGGGAATAGCAGGGGATCGCCGGTTACTTTCCAGTTGTCGTAAACGAGGAAAGCGCCGGTTGCAATAAGTACGAGCGCGGTAGGCGCCACCACGAGCGGAAACGTAATACGCCAAGTCGGGCGTCGTTTTCCGATCATCCACATCGCGATAGAGATGATTGCCGCAAGGCAGAAAAGCGCGCCCTCCCACGGCCGGCTGATCGCCAGAATCGCCGCGCCGATCCCGAGGACCAGCGAATCGCGCGGCCTCTGATGGCGAATAATTCGAGGCAGCGCACCGACAATAAGCGCGCCGCCGATCGCGGCAAACGCCCCGCCCCAGTAAGAGTCCGTCCAATAGTTGAAGACTCCGAATTGAAGCACGGCGAGCACGCCACCAAGAAACGCCCAGCGCGCCGGAAACCAACCTTGNNAGCAGCACACCGATCCATGGATGGCCGAGAAGCTGGCCGACAGCCAGCACGGCGCCTTGTCCCGGCGGATACTTCGACATATACGTCGGCTGCATATTGACGTGAAAAGTCTCGAAGAAAACCCACATAGGATGCGGAGGATTGGTCAGTCGGCCATGTGAGAAGGTATCAGCCGCGAGCAAGTAACTGAACTCATCGTGAACGCCGGATATGGGCACCGGAAACCACTTCAGCAAGCTGGCGCGCAGCAGCACGGGCGCGATTCCAGCGACGACAATCGCGAATTTCTTTCGTTTCGCGAGATTCGATCCGAGCGTTTCGATCCCGCCGAACGCGCGGCCGCCGAGCAGCGGCCAAAATAAAGCGATCGCAGCGCATCCACCCGAAACCAGTGCGCCCAATAACTCTGCTTTGTTCACGGGCACCGATTAAAGCATCGTGTGAAGTCGTTAGGAGAAAAATCTGATAGTTCGCTGGCGCGATCGCACCCGAAGAACGCGGGCTATCGGGCAAGAGACGAAAACGATATGGACAGTCGGATGCGAATCCGAGAACAACAAAATAGACTTTGGTTCGCGCGACGCGCCTTGGCGGAGTTGTTTCGACCTCGCGAGGTAACTTGATGGACCGTGCTAGAATCTCGTCAATGAAGAAGGAAGATACTGAGGAGCGGCTGCACGCTTGCCCGAGTTGCGGGAGTCAGGCAGTTCGCCGGTCGCTGCGGCATGGGTTCGTTGAGAACGTACTCTATCGGATTCTGGCGATTCGTCCTTACCGATGTATGGCGTGCGACCTGCGGTTCACGGATCGCGGCGTGGGCCACGGACGTAAACTTAGCACTCGGGATTAGTTAGCTACCCGGTACGCGTTTGAGCTGACGATCCAAACGCAGTAGCTAGCGAATGTGTCTCATCGAATCACAGGAAATTGCGGCGGGTTGAGTGCGGGCCAACCGCGGAGCATTAGTGCGCAGCGATTCTGGCTTGGCCGTCGTCGTTGATTGATCCGATGATTCAGTGCTTTGCGCTGAACGGCTGTTCAGCCACGAGATTGAGCGCCAAGAGCACCACAAGCGGATTCCGGTCAAGCAGCTCCGCCGGATCTTCGAGCGAATCAGATTCTCCGGATTTGTGCACCGCTACTTCGAATTTGGCTTGAATAACCTTCTGGTGGCCACTCGCGCGAACTGAGGCGTGATCTTCAGGGCCCCCGCCTTCAGGAACGTCATCTTCAGGAACTCCGGGCCCGAAACTCAGTTGACACTCTGGGAGCCCGTTTTCATAATCGATTTGGCACATTTTTCGCGATGACAAAGAATCCAAAGCCGCAGCAGGCGGAGCGCCGCGTCGGGCAGGACCGTTCGCTCGATGAGGCNNGAGGAATTGCAGCATGCCTATGCCGATTTGACGGCTGCTTGCGCGTCTAGCCGCGTCGCCAATGCGTTGCCCGCAATGCTTCGTGCCCAGACGGCATCCGCGTCGCTCACTGCCGGGCTTGCCGTGCTTTCTCATTTCGTGACGATTGCACTAAAGCCGCGCGATGGCACGCCGGCTGGTGCTCAGGCTGCCGCTGCCATGCTCGTGGTTGCCGCAACTGCTGAGGCCGAAGCTGAGGCTGTTGCTGAAATTGCCGAAGAAGTTGTTGACGAAATTGAGCAGGAGCAAGCCGAAGAACGAGTGGAAGAACAAGCCGCGGCCGATGCAGCGCAAATCTCCGATGAAATTGCCGAAGGGAGTCCTGCGGAGCCCGAACCTGCGCCCNNTTCGATGTCGAACACCTCGCCACGGAGCTTCAGGAGTTGCATCGGCGCGCCAAGCGGGTGGCCAAAGTAGCCATGCAGGACATCAAGATGCTTCGGCCCAAAGACGTGCGAGTGGCTCGAGAGAATAAAGACATTTGCGTACGATTGCGCGACGACTTGGATAAAGCTCGGAAGGAATACGATCGCCGCTTCAAAGCCATCCTGGATCATCCGGTGGATTACTTCCACGATTGGATGGTGCTGATTCTGGCGGATGGTGACCCGGAAGCCCTCGGAGAATATCCGTACCCCTCACCGGTATTGCGGCATTAGTCTATAGATGATGAATTCTCAAAGTTGGCGGATCGGCTTGGCCGTGGTGTTCGCGGCCACGGTCATGTTTGCCGCCGCGCCGGCATGCGCCGGGCAAGGCAAATCAGCCACGACCTCATCATCGGCCGCGGCGTCATCCTCCGCGACGTCGGCGGCCACGGCGCAGCTCGAGCAATGGTCTCGCGCTCTACGCGACAAAAATTCCACTGCTGCTTATGCCAGCCTCAGTGCTTTTGCTTTGCGCCGCGGCTCGGGCGAACTCGGGCAGCGCGCGGCTCTCGCTCTTGGCTACTTCGATTATTCGAAAGGGAATTACGGCAAAGCGCAAACGTGGCTTGAACAGGCGTCGCACGATTCGTTGGTCGGCGATTACGCGATCTACTGGAGCGCGGCGGCCGATCACGCGATCAAGCGCGATGCCGACGCCGTCGCCAAACTCGAGAAGTTGCGCGAAAAATATCCCGATTCCGTGATGACCGAGCAGGCGCTCGAACTCCTTGGCGATGCGGCAATCGCGGCGTCGCAGCCGCAGACGGTTCTCGATGCACTCAGCGCGTATCCCGTAACCGATACGAAACCCGCGCTGATACTTGCGCGGGGCGAGGCACGCGAGGCGATTGGGCAGTTCAATTCTGCGGCCGGCGATTATCTGACGGTCTTCTATCATTTTCCGCTCAGCGGTCAATCCCATGAAGCNNGTGAAAGCCGACCTGCTTCGCACCAAGCTGGGCGCGGATTTTCCTGCGACTGCGCTCGATATTCGAATTGCGCGAGCCGAAGCGCTCTATGCCGCGCACGAATGGTACGAGACGCGCGACGATTATACGCAGCTACTGGGTAGCCTTGGAGGCGCCGATCGCGATCACGCTGAAGTGCGAATCGCGCAGAGCGGCGTGGGTCTCGGTGCTTCGCTAAACGCTCTCGCGAACTTGACTGTCAGCGATTCGGATGCGGACGCCGAGAGGCTTTACTGGATTGCGTCAGCGGATCGCGCACAACAAAAAGAAACGGACATGCTCGCGGCGTTAGAAGGCGCGGCCTCGCGCGCGCCGGCCAGCCGTTGGACCGAGCAGGCGCTGTTCATGGCGGGAAATTACTTTTGGGTGCAGCTCGATCGCGATCGCGCCGCTTCTTACTATGCCCGCGTTGACAATAATTTTCCGGGAAGCACGGATGCTCCGGCCGCGAATTGGCGAGTGGCCTGGAGATCTTATCTCGAGCATCGGCCCGAGACGCTTCAATTGCTCGAGCTGCATCTCGAGCGCTACCCAAGCTCTCCATTCATCACTGACGATCTCTATTGGCTCGCGCGTGTATCCGAAGCGGCGGGAAACACGAATGTGGCGCGAGCGTGTTACCAAAAACTGATTGACCGTTATCCGAGAACCTACTTCGGCGGGCTTGCTGTGGCGCGCCTGAAAAATCTGGGGCCGGGCTACTCAGAGCCGTTGGACGCGCTTTCGAAAATCCCGCCGCTTGCTCCCGCGCGTCCGGTGGGCCTGATTCCGGCGGCCGCCGCAGCACGCCAGAGCCGCGCCAACGCGCTGCGCACGATCGCATTCGATTCTTCCGCGGAACTCGAGCTGCGCGCCGCATACGCGGCCACCGGCGAGCCTCGGTTGCTTCTCGAAGCCTCGCAGGCTGCTGCCGATGCGGGTCACTATGGCATCGCCATTTCAACGGCGCGGCAGGTGATTCCATCGCTCGAATCGCGCCGCTTCGNNCCCTACGAAAAGCAATTGCGCGATGCAGCCGGGCGCGCGGTGGTGGATCCAATGGTCGTCGCCGGACTGATTCGCCAGGAGTCAGCCTACGAGACGAACGCGATTTCGCATGCCAATGCCTACGGGCTGATGCAACTCTTGCCCAAGACGGCCCGGTTGCTCGCGCGGCAAGAACGCGTCGGCTATTCGCGTCCCCGGCTTACGGATCCGGGTTACAATCTCCGCCTCGGGACCGTTTATTTGGCAGGTTTGGTAAAGTTTTGGGGAAGTTTTGAAGCGGCGCTGGCTGCTTACAACGCTGGGGAAGATCGCGTAGGCAGTTGGCGTTCCGGACAGAGCTACGCTGAACCTGCGGAATTTGTGGATTCGATTCCGTTCACGGAGACCCGCGAATACGTGCAAATCGTGCTGCGCAATGCGGAGACTTACCGGACACTTTACGGGCACGCGACTCCGGCGGGGAATACCAAGTCGTCGGAAGGCCATAAGTGAACGCTCCTGAAGCCGAAGGCATATCTACTAACGCGCGGCTTTCCATTAAAGCCTCTCAATTCACAGAATCCGTCATCCGGGAAATGACGCGGCTTGCGATCGCGCACGACGCCGTCAATCTCTCGCAAGGATTCCCAGATTTTCCTGCGCCGGCTGAAATCAAGGAAGCCGCACGGGAAGCCATCGCTGCCGATATCAATCAATACGCGATCACTTGGGGCGCAAAATCGCTGCGGAACGCTATCGCGCAAAAAGTCGAGCGGCAGCAGGGCATGGTCATTGATCCGGAGCGCGAAATCACGGTTTGCTGCGGCGCGACGGAAGCCATGATCTCCACTATGATGGCGCTGATCAATCCTGGCGATGAAGTGATTGCGTTCGAGCCGTTCTACGAGAACTACGGGCCTGACGCGATTCTTTCCGGCGCGACGCCGCGATTCGTCAAGCTTCGGCCGCCGGATTGGCGATTCGATCCGGATGAATTGAAAGCGGCGTTCGGTCCTGCGACCAAAGCCATCATTCTGAACACTCCGAATAATCCGACCGGCAAGGTGTTTGAGCGCGCTGAGATCGAACAGATTCGCGACTTGTGCGACCGGTGGAATGCCTACGTCATCACCGACGAGATTTACGAGCACATGCTTTACGACGGCGCCGTGCATGTCTCGCCGGCGACGGTTGAGGGCTTGCGCGAGCGAACCATCACGATAAACGCGTTATCGAAGACTTACAGCGTGACGGGCTGGCGCGTCGGCTGGGCAATTGCTCCGCCGGAAGTGACATCGGCGATTCGCAAGGTACACGATTTCTTGACGGTTGGCGCGGCCGCGCCCCTGCAAGAGGCTGGTGCTGTCGCGTTGCAATTCCCTGAAAGCTACTACGAGAAACTATCCGCTGATTACCTTATCCGCCGCGACAAAATGCTGGGAATTCTCGAGAACGCCGGATTCCGCTGCTTCCGCCCGCGTGGCGCCTACTACATCATGACCGACATCTCGGCCTTCGGATTCTCCGACGACGTGACATTCGCGCGATATTTAGTGAAGGAAATCGGCATCGCGGCCGTGCCGGGCTCGAGTTTCTATCGCAATGCGGCTGACGGCAGCAAACAATTGCGCTTCACGTTCTGCAAATCCGAGAAGACGCTGAAAGCCGCTGCCGAGCGATTCTCGAAATTGCGCCTGGCCTGACGAGCCTGTGTGACGACTATAGTGTTTCGTCAGGGCATGACTTCAGTCATGCCGCAAGACTAGAGAAAGTTGTCATCCCGAACGAAGTGAGGGATCTGCGGTTACTTCGTGCGCCAACAATCGTCGCGGGCGCTACCTCGATCCCCGCTGGACTCCCGCTTCGCGAGCCATTCACATATGCTTCATCGGCTCATCAATAAACCAACAAGCATCACAGTTGTCATCCCGAACGCAGTGAGGGATCTGCGGTTGGCCTTCGCGCCGATAAGAACCGCGATCAGAAAATGTAAATTGGCAACTGGCGTTACTTCGGGGGCTAGTGCGCGGCATTCAAATAATCGTTGTAAGAGTG
>PMAA01000231.1 GCA_003152355.1 Acidobacteriota bacterium
ACCAGCACTATAAGGCGATCGCCGCGGCCACATCTCTACCGATCATCGTTTACAGCGTCGCGGGACGCACGGGTGTCAACGTCGAGCCTGCCACGATTCGGCGGCTCGCGGAAATAGACAATATTGTGGGCATTAAGGAAGCGTCGGGCAATATCGGCCAGATGGCCGCGATCGCGAACGGCGCGCGCGATTCGTTCGTGGTGCTCTCCGGAGATGACGCGATCACGCTGCCGCTAGCAGCGCTCGGAGGCCGAGGGGTGATCTCGGTCGTGTCGAATGAAATTCCGGCTGAANNAATTTCGTCGAAACAAATCCGGGACCGGTAAAGGCGGCGATGGCGCTCATGGATCTTCTCGAGCCAGTGTGGCGCCTGCCGCTCGTCCCGCCGAAGGCAGAAAATCTGGCGCGTATCCGCGGCGTTCTCGAATCGCTCGGACTTCTCCAGCAAACCTATGCTGCAAGCACAAATTGAGGCGCTCTTCGATCAGCCGTCAGCCCATTTCACTGAGAAAGACCAACGGCTGTTCCGGAAATTCAAGGAAGCGCTGAACGACGGAGAGATTCGCGCCGCACAACCGGACGCGTCCGCGCCGTCAGGTTGGCGCGTGAACTCCTGGGTGAAGAAAGGCATTCTCCTTGGATTTCGAATGGGTGCGATCGTCGATATGTCTGTGGACGCGTCGCGCCAGCCATTCTTCGACAAATCTACGTATCCTGTGAAAAAGTTCACCACGGTTTCCGGCGTGCGAATCGTGCCGGGCGGCTCGAGCATTCGCGATGGCAGCTTTATCGGCAAAGGCGTCGTCTGCATGCCGCCGATGTATATCAACGTCGGGGCGTATGTGGGCGACGGGACGCTTGTGGATTCAAACGCTCTGATTGGAAGTTGCGCGCAGATTGGAAGGAACTGCCACATTTCCGCCGGCGCGCAGATTGGTGGAGTACTTGAGCCGGTGGGAGCGCTGCCTGTGGTGATTGAAGATGATGTTTTGGCGGGCGGGAATAGCGGCGTCTACGAAGGGACGGTTGTGAAGCGGCGAGCCGTCCTCGGCACCGGCACGATTTTGAATCGTTCGACGCCCGTCTACGATCTCGTCACGGGCGCGATACACAAAGCAACGGATGACGAGCCCCTCGTCGTTCCCGAAAACGCGGTTGTGGTCGCCGGATCGAGAGCGATTCGCCAAGGCCGCGGAAAAGAGTGGCACCTGTCGCTCTATACCCCCGTAATCGTGAAATACCGCGACGAAAAGACCGATCAGAAGATCCAACTCGAGGATTTACTGCGGTAGAGCGGAGAGCCAGACAAGGCCAGTACGGCGCCGGGCCGCAGAGTGCGTGTTCCTCGCAGGCAATCGTTAAGTGTGGGGCTTGAAATCCTACCCAGTGCGATGCGCCCTGCTGTTGACCAATTTGCTCGGTCAGAGATTTAGTCAATCGCCCAGCGCGAGGCGAACCTCGGTCATGAGGCGTTACGATTGCACGGAACTCAAGTGAATTCGTCGCTAGGATTGAGCCTGTGTTTTACAGCATCTATTGGTGCTGAACTAGTTATCAGAAGAGGCCTGAGTTGGCGAATTTTCCCTTGTAACGCAAAGGTTGAAAGGCGTAACTTTGGACGTCCAGAATCGCAGATTACGGGCAGTATGCCGTGCCGCGATTCGTGCTAGGTTGACGTGCGACAAACGTAGTAGATAAACGAGGATTACTTTTTAATGGAGGACAGATGAAGAAAGTGCTTGTAGGTCTTGGTTTTATATCCCTCTTGACGCTTTCGGCTCTCGCTGCTGCGAGTTATGCGGGCAATGCCGTGCCGCCGAAGAGGGTCACGGTGGCGTCACGATATGACATCAATAAAGAAGTCACATTGGAAGNNATGCTCGCAACGTCCAAAGGGCCGGTGGACGCACATATCGGCGATTTTGTTTTCAAGGGTTCTCATCCGTTGACCGTGGCCGCAGGCCAGTCGGTGAAAGTGACTGGTGCAATGACCACCATCAAGAACAAGGAAATCTTCCTGGTCCGGACCATTGATACGAACGGTCATTTGACGACCGTTCGGACCGAACACGGCTTCCTGATCGTGCCGGGCGCCAAGGGCCGCTTGGCTCTGGCCGCCGAAAAGGGAGGTCAGCGATGAATCGCAAAGCTCTCTTGATTGCACTTGCATGCACGGTGGCAATGTTCCTGTCCGCGTGCGGTGGCGGCGGTGGGCATACAACCCCGCCAGCGACGCCGACAATCTCCATCACTACCGCACCGGCGGCGATGCTGGAAATCAACGGCAGCACTCCGGTGGCAGCGACGGTTGCGAACGACAGCACCAATGCAGGCGTCGACTGGACCTGCACTCCGACTGGTTCTTGCGGCAGCTTCAATCCTGCCCACACAGCCAGCGGCGCCTCGACCACTTATACCGCGCCTTCGGCATCGGGAATGGTTACGATCACGGCTGATGCGACCGCGATGTCCTCAGTCACAGCGACCGCAGGCGTGACGGTGAACCCGATTGCAAGCGCGTCAAGCTTGACCGGAACCTACACGTACTACGCCAACGGTTATGACTCGGGCGGAGCTCCGATCAGCGTGGTAGGCAGCGTCATCCTCGACGGCACGGGTGACATCACCGGCGGCGAACAAGACTATTTCGATCTGACTAGCCCAACTCCAACGATTATCACCGGAGACCCGATCACAGCAACGACTGGCTCATATACCGTCGGCGATGACGGGCGTGGAAGCATTACCATCACTCCCACAACCGCTCCCGCTTCAACCCTCAGCTTCACCGTCGTCAACAATAACCATGCGCTGATCATCGAATTCGACGCCAACGCCACTTCGTCTGGCGCCCTCGATCTTCAGACTGCCCCGACTTCAGTGCCGCTCATGGGAAATGCATTCGCGTCGTATGATGTCGCCGATGGTTTCGTGTTTGGCGGCGTTGTCACTTCAGACGGTACCTCGACTTTCACAATCGGCGAAGGCGACGACGACTTCGACGGAGTTCCGTCCTACGATTTCGCGGTCACCGGCACGTTCACACCTCCTGACCCGGCCGGACGCGGAACGATGACCCTTGTCGACCCGAACTACGGCACACTTGCGTTCGATTACTTTGTTGTAGGTCCTGAAGCCTTCCGGCTTATCGAGACGGACGGGAATAGTGGGAATTTCTTCCTCGCCGGCTCGATGTTCGGACAGGGTACGACTTCCGGAGCTTTCTCCGCGGCGTCGCTCACCGGGAGCTACGTCTTCGGTCAGCAGGGTCTAGAGGATTTGGGCATCGGGTTCTACGGCGCGGCTGGCCAATTCACCACTGACGCAACCTCCACATTCACGGCGGGAGTGACGGACATCAACGAAGGCGATGGCACGCCAGTTCTGGCCGGCGCTTTGACCGGGGACACCTACACAGTGGACGCGACCGGCTACGGCTCGGTCCAACTGTTGGGCACCACCACCGACACGCTCGCCAATTTCGGCGCGTACCTTGTTGACCCGACGTTGAACGTGGTGGATCCAAACAATACGGCTGGTGTCGCCGGTGCAGTGATGCTCGACCTGGATGTGAACAACCTGGGTCAGGGTTTCGTTGTGCCTCAAACTGCCAGCCCAACATTCGCCGGGAACTACGCGATCATCAAGGATGCGCAGTATTCGACGGACGGCACGACCGTCCAAACCTTCGACCTTGT
>PMAA01000148.1 GCA_003152355.1 Acidobacteriota bacterium
TCCTGCTCGCCGATGTCGTGAATGGTGCAAATATTCGGATGATTCAGCGCGGAAGCGGCCTGCGCTTCGCGTTGGAAACGGGCGAGCGCCTGCGGGTCGCGTGCAACTTCCTGCGGCAAGAATTTGAGAGCCACGAAGCGATGAAGGCGCGTGTCTTCGGCTTTATAGACGACTCCCATTCCGCCGCCGCCGAGTTTTTCAACGATGCGGTAGTGGGAAATCGTGCGTCCGGAGAGTGGAGAAGAATCTGGCATCGGCGCGAATCTTAAGCTGCGCAATCAGACAAGTCAACGCGCGGGCTGCGGGCTCGGAGATTGAGGAATTGCACATACGATGTCTCTGTGTTGCGGGCGGTTTATTTCCATACGCGTGTAATTGATGATGGCTGACGTGCGTATGAGTGGTCATAGGAATGCTGCCTGGCGTTTCATATTGCAGGTACGCATTAAGCTCAGTGAGGTGCGAATCTGATTAGAGCGACTGAGTTCGAGTATCGGCATCAGACGCTCGTTCATCTTGTCATCGTTACTGTCGCTTTTTTGACGTATTTAGTGCAGCGCGATGATGTGGTGTGGGCTTTGGTGCGGGGGCAATCGCATCCGAGACTGCTGGAGCGCTTGTTTTTTGGCGTGGCCACGCTGCTGATTGGAGTTTCCAGTGCAATTCGGACTTGGGCTCGAGCTTGTCCTGAGCGCGATATTGCCGGACGCGAATCATCGGGGTTTCGTGTGGGGCGGAGTGATGGAGCTTATCGTTATGTCAGTTATCCGCTGGAGATTGGGAATCTTCTGTTTTCGATTGGGTTGGGATTCCTCGCGCCGGCGCTGGGTTTTGTTTTGCTGGTGATGGGCGAGTCGGTTGTTTGTTTTAGATTGATTCGGCGCGAGCGGGAAAATCGGACAGCCCTCGGGACGGGAACGTCGTGGGGAAAAGCGTTCCGGGAGGAATCGGCCAAATGGGGAATTTTCGTGACGATGATCGTTTTTACTTTGCTGCTTAGAGATCGAGTTGCAGAGGTTCTTGCGGTCCTCAGCGTTTTTGTTTGGGTGTTGCTGAATGGGAGTTCTTTCCTGTCATCCGCTGAAGGTTTGGACAGAAATTAGCGGAGAAGATGCCCGGCTGAAGCCGGACGTTACAAGTGCCGCTTGCGCGCGAGCGAAGGGTGACGCTGACTCGCGAGGGAACAGCCTCACGTCTCGCCGCGACGCTGTCGCGACGGGGACGTGAGCTACAGGGCCTAGAAGTGCCGCATGTGGGAGCTTTTTCGGTTGCGTCCATTGTTGTTTCTCGTTGAATTCCCTGTTGCGGTTCAATATCATGCGGCACTCATCTTGCCGCGCTCTGCGGCATTTGCGATGACCACACCTACACGGGTTGGCGATCGGCAGGCACCGGCTGCCTCGGCCGCTGTTCGCCAAATCGGATTTCTTCCGCTGCTTGCGCTTTTTTATGGCTATACGGCTGGCGGGCCGTTTGGCTACGAAGTTATTTTTCAGCGGTCCGGGCCGGGGATGGCGATTGTTTTTCTTACGTTCGTGCCGCTGTTTTGGAGTATTCCGATCTCGTTTGCGGCGGCGGAATTGAATAGCGTGCTTCCGGTGCAGGGCGGATTTTATCGCTGGACGCGCGCGGCGTTCGGCGATTTCTGGGGATTTCAGTGCGGCTGGCTGAATTGGACGGGCACGTTTTTGCTGAACGCGTCGTACGGCGTGCTGGCGATGGATTATCTCGGCGATTATATTCCGTGGCTCACCGGGAATACGAAATGGGCGGGCGCTTGCATCGTGCTCTGCTTGCTTTCTTATTTGAATGCGCGCGGTATTCAGGTGGCCGGCGCGATTTCAATTGTGCTGCTTGTCGCCGTGTTCATTCCTGTCGCGTGGCTTTGCGCCGTCTCGCTTTTTCATTGGCATTTCAATCCGCTCATGCCGTTTGTGCCGCCGGGGAAACCGTTTGGCAGCGTTTTCGGCAATGGGCTGGCGCTCGCGATGTGGAATTATGCCGGCTACGAGCAGCTTTCGAGCGTCACGGGCGAGATGAAGGACCCGCAGAGAACGTTCGTGCGCATCCTGGCGTGGAATACGCCGATGAATATTCTCACGTACATCGTGCCGACGGCGCTGGCGCTCGCGGTGCTCGGCAATTGGCAGCAGTGGGAGACCGGCTACATCGTGACGGCATCGCGGCTGATCGGCGGCGCGTGGCTCGGCATCGCGATGCTTGTCGCTTCGATCATCGGCACGCTTTCGCTTTCGAATAGCACGATTCTTTACACCACGCGTATTCCCGCGACGATGGCTGAGGATGGCTATCTCCCGAAGTGGCTCGGCGGAATCCATCCGCGATTTCGGACGCCCGCGCGTGCGATCGCCGTTTCTACTGTGATTTATTGTTTGCTCGCGAGATTTAGCGTGGAGATTTTAATCGCAGTTTATATTTGGACGCGCATCGCGACGACACTTTTTACGCTTTTTGCCGCGTGGCAAATTCGACGGAAAATGCCGGACGCGCCGCGGCAGTTTCGGATTCCCGGCGGGCGTGCGGGCATGGCTTACATCTTGATTTTTCCTGTGGTTCTTTGCGCCACGCAGTTTTTTTATAGCGATCCGATTGTGCTGCGATGGGCGCCGTGGCTTTTGGTGGGCGCGCCGGTGGCGTATGTGGTGCTGCGTTGGGGATTTGGATTGAAGCCGACGGCGCCGGTGACGCCGGCGCGATGAATGGCGCGGTTTCGCGCTGATTGGCGGCCGCTAAAAAGCAGGAGGGACTCCTCGTCCGCCACGGCGGACTCGGAATGACAGACGATACGAAGATCGCGAAGGACGGCGATCGCCTATGCGGGCCGGCAGCGCTACGAAACCTTTTCGGAGATTGTTTTTGCCTGTACGAAGAGCAGCAAGTAATCCTGGCCGCCGGATTTTGAATCTGTGCCTGACATGTTGAACCCGCCGAAGGGATGCGCGCCTACCATTGCGCCGGTGCATTTGCGATTGAAGTAGAGATTGCCGACGTGGAAGTCTTCTGCAGCGCGCTCGATTTTCTTGGGATTCTTCGAATAAATTGCGCCCGTAAGGCCGAATTCCGTGTCGTTGGCCATTGCCAGCGCGTCATCGAAGTCTTTCGCTTTCGTCACGGCGAGAACCGGGCCGAAAATTTCTTCCTGAAAAATTCGCGCCTTTGGAGGGACGTCGGCGATCACGGTCGGCTCGATAAAATAGCCTTCGGTTCCCGATTGTTTTCCGCCGGTGACGAGGCGGCCTTCTTTTTTCCCGGTCTCGATGTAGTCGAGGATTGATTTCATGGACGCTTTGTTGATCACCGGACCCATATAGTTCTCCGGATTTTCCGGCGCGCCGACTTTCATTTGCTTTACGCGCGGGATGAGCTTCTCGAGGAATTTGTCGTAGATTTTTTCGGACACAATGGCGCGCGAGCACGCCGAGCACTTCTGCCCGCTGAACCCGAACGCCGACGCCACCACTCCACTCACCGCCGCCTCGAAATCCGCGTCCGTGCTCACGATGATCGAGTCTTTGCCCCCCATCTCCAGAACCGTCCGCTTGATCCAGACCTGCCCCGGCTGCGTCTTCGCCGCGCGCTCGTGAATGTCCAGCCCCACTTCCTTCGACCCCGTAAACGCGATAAACCGCGTCTTCGGATGCGCCACCACCGCGTTCCCAAACGAAGCGCCCGACCCAGGGCAGAAGTTCACCAC
>PMAA01000076.1:0-132 GCA_003152355.1 Acidobacteriota bacterium
CCACCATCCGAATTGCTGGTGGAGCAAAAGCCCGATCGCCACCATAAGTAGATTCACCAACGCGAGCGGAATCAAAAATTGCCAGCCGAGTTTCATGAGCTGATCGAACCGATAGCGCGGAAACGTAAATCG
>PMAA01000076.1:145-9988 GCA_003152355.1 Acidobacteriota bacterium
GCCATCAATGGCGAAGTGAGCGACCATGCCATCGCGGCCGCCAGAATCACGAAGAGTCCGACGAAAAGGAACATGACGAATTTCTGGATAGGTACGGCTTGGCGCAACGCGAGCTTGGCGCACCATGCGGCGAGCCCGAGAAAAATCAGCGCGGGCAGAATGTCGAGCGCTTCGAAGGACATGCCGAACAAATGCTGGTGGAAACTCGCGAGCGGGCGCAGCCAGCCGCCGAGGAACAANNTAATCATGTTGGCGTATTCGGCCAGAAAATAAAGCGACCAGCGAAAGCCGCTGTATTCCGTCATGTAGCCCGCAACCAACTCGGATTCGGCTTCCGGCAAATCGAAGGGCGCGCGATTCGTTTCCGCGATCGATGCGACCATGTAAATGAAAAAGCTGATGGGCACCAGGAAAATGAACCAGACTCCAATTTGATCCTGAGCTTCGACGAGCGCCTTCATCGAGAGCGATCCGCCGAGCAGCAATGCCGAAACGAGTGCCAGTCCCGCAGCAGTTTCGTAGCTCACTAGCTGCGCGGCGCTCCGAAGCGCGCCTAATAGCGAATAGTGGCTATTCGACGCCCAGCCGCCGAGTACGATGCCGTAAATCCCGAGCGAACTCACGGCCAGAATGAAAAGGAGGCCAACGTCGAGATCGGCAATCTGAAATGTCGGGCCGAGCGGCAGCGCCGCATACGCCAGGAGCGCCATCGTGACGCTGCCGAGCGGCGCAAGCCAGAAGAGCAGCTTGTCGGCTTTGTCGGGGATGATGTCTTCTTTGAGAAGGAGCTTCACCGCGTCGGCAATCGGCTGCAGCAAGCCGTGCGGCCCTACGCGCATCGGGCCCATGCGCGCCTGCATGTGCGCCATGACTTTGCGCTCGAGCAGCACGATGTATCCGGCCAGCAGCGGCAGCACGGCCACGATCACCACCGCGTAAATTACCGGCAGGATGAAGCGCTGAATTTCTTCTAGAATTCTCGAATTCATAATCGCGACGTTTTATTTGCCCTAAAAACTAGCGATCCACTTCCCCAAGGACGATGTCGATTGTGCCGATGATGGCGACGACGTCCGCGACGAGCGAGCCTCGCGCCATTTTGTCGAACGCCTGCAGATTGATAAAAGACGGCGGCCTCACGCGCACTCGATAAGGCTGCGTGGTGCCGTCGCTAACGATGTAATAGCCCAGCTCGCCCTTCGGCGCTTCAATGCTGTGATAGACCTCACCCGGCGGCGGCTTCAGCACTTTGCCGATGCGCGCCATGATGGGCCCTGCGGGAATATTCTCGATGGCCTGCAGGCAGATTAGGCGCGACTGGCGCATTTCCTCGATGCGAACGATATAGCGATCGAAGGTGTCGCCGGTCGTTCGAGTCGGAATTTCGAATTTGTAGAGGTCGTAGGCGGCGTACGGCATGGCCTTGCGAATGTCCCACTGTACTCCGCTGGCGCGAAGGACGGGGCCGGTGACGCCGAGAGCGATCGCGTCGGCGGAATTGAGGATGCCGACGCCCTTCGTGCGGCCGACCCAGATGCGATTTTCGGTTAGCAATTCCTCGTATTCGTTCATGCGGTGTTCGAAGTCGGTGCAGAAGCGCTTCACTTCGGCTTCGAAGCCGTCGTAGGTTTCGTATTGCAGGCCGCCGATGCGGAATGCGTGCGTGGTAAGGCGCGCGCCGCAATACTTCTCGAAAATTTTCAGGATTTCTTCGCGCTCGCGAAAGCAGTAGAAGAGCGGCGTCAGTGCGCCGATATCGAGTGCGTGAGTGCCGAGCCAAAGTAGGTGGCTCGCGATTCGCTGGAGCTCGGTCAGGATCGTGCGCACGACGCGGGCGCGGATCGGCGCCTCGGCTCCGAGAAGCTTTTCGACGGCTTCGCAATAGCCGAGGCCGTTCGAAACGGCTGCGACGTAATCCATGCGATCCACGTACGGGGCGAATTGCTGGTAGCTGCGATGCTCCGCGATTTTTTCAACGCCACGATGCAGATAGCCGATGATGCACTCGGAATCGACGATGCGCTCGCCGTCGAGCTTGAGCTTCACCCGCAGCACGCCGTGCGTAGACGGGTGCTGCGGCCCCATGTTGATGATGATTTCGTCGGCGCCGAGAATGGAGGTTCCCGGCGGCAATGAATCGGTCATGCGAGGGTCGCTCATCGTCTACTTGAAATTTTAACTGGCACTTATTGGCCGCTTTCAATGCCTAGGTTTTCGCGCACCCAAGCCGTGTCCTGTTTCAAGATGTCGTAATCCTTGCGCAGCGGATATCCCTGCCACTCTTCGGGCAGAAGTATGCGGCGCAAATCGGGATGGCCTGCGAATGGAATTCCGAACATGTCGAATGCTTCGCGCTCGAGCCAATTGGCTACGGGCCAGAGCGAGACGACGCTTGCGATCGGCTCGTTCTCGCCGATGTGCGCCTTCAGGCGGAGGCGCTCGTTTTTCGCGAAGGAGTAGAGAATCGCGACCACATCGAATCGCCGCTCGCGCTTCGGCCAATCGACCGCCGTCAGATCAACCAGGTAATCGAATTTCTCGTCGTCGCGGCAATAGCGTGAGACTTCGAGCCAACGTGCAGCGTCCACCAGAATGATTGCCTGCTTGCGATCGAGCGTCGCTTCGCGGACCGCTTCGCCGAAGCGCGCCTTCAGGCGCTGGACGAGCTCGTTTTCCAGGGGAACGGGCTTCGGCGGAGCTTCTTTCGGTGGTGCCGCAGGGCGCGGAGGCGCCGCAGCAGCAGGCGCAGCAGGTGCAGGCGCAGCAGGTGCAGCAGGCGCGGCAGGCTTCGCCACGGGCGGAGTCGCCGGAGCGTCGGCTTTTGGCGGCGCGGCAGCTACATCGGCAGTGCTAGGCGCAGCCGGTTTTGCCGCGGGCGGAGTCGCCGGGGCATCCGCTTTTGGCGGTGTTTCGCCTCCACCGGGAGCGCCAGGCGGCGTGCCGGTGGAATCTTTTTCCGAGGGGTCGTTTGCCATTTGTCGATTGGTTGATCGGGCCGCGTCCATCGTGAACGCACTTCTAGCGATGCGTTCAGCAGCCCATTTTCTAACACAGCCGCAAAAACAGCGTCAACGCAATCAGTTCGCCTGCATGAAAAAAGATCGCAGCGCGCTCACACCCAATCGAGCGCGCCTTTCTTATAAAGCCAGATGTATCCAACGATCAAAATTCCCAGAAACACGACCATCGTGAGAAGCCCGTACGCGCCCAGGACGCTATAGCGAATCGCCCAGGGAAACAGAAAAATCGTTTCGACATCGAAAATCACGTAAAGAATGGCAACCAGGTAGAACCGGACCGAATAGCGCCCGCGCGCGTCGCTTTCCGCCGGCACGCCGCACTCGTAGGGCTCCAATTTCGCGCCAACAGTCGTCGAATCGGGCCGTATGAACTTGAAAATAATCAGCGTTACGGCGGGAAAGGCGGCCGCTAGGAGCAAGTAAATAAAAATCGGGATGTATTGGCGGGGCATCGCCCAAATCAACGTGGCATCCTAGCACAGCCGCCAATCGCGAGCCAGAGCCTCGTGCGCAGAAAAATACTACGAAGTTGGTTTTCCCCGCGGCTCCAAAACCAGGGCAGCGACGAGCGGCCGCCGAAACTTTGGGCGTTTCCGACAAGAGGTCGGCGCTTCAATTCCGGATCTATACTTTGTCATACAAAGTACTTGACATTAGCGAAGTACTCTGCAATTCTTCTTTCCGCGGCGCATTTTAAATTCACTTTCTCCGGGAGATGACGGACATGTTCAAGCGGATCGCCGCAATCGCCTTTATCTTTTTCTGCACCAGCCTCGCGTGGATCATTCTCGGCACGACGATCAGTCTGAGGACCGACTCATCGGGCTCCGAAATACAGCCTCGCGTGCTGTCGAACTGGGGAACTCCACAAACCCAGACGCAACCAACGGCAACCTACATTTTGCCAGCCGCAATTCCCGTAAATGACGACGCGGGGAAGCCCGCGTCGAAACCCCAAACGCAACCTAGGTTCAGTTCCCTCCCGATCGAAAGCAGCCAGATCCATGTCGATCTTCATCTCGATCAGCGCAAAAAAGGCCTGCTCTGGTACAGCACCTACCGAAATAATTTCGACGGGGCTTACTCGTTCAAGAATCCGACAGATCGCAACCTATCCGTCACTTTCGCCTTGCATCTTCCGGCTGAACACGCCGTCTACGACGACATGCGCATGATGCTCGATGATTCACCCCTTTCCGTCACCAGCCAAGCGGGCATCGCCAGGGCGACCGCCTTCGTAAACCCTCAATCAGAGGCGAAATTGCGCGTAAGCTATCGATCGCAAGGCCTCGATTCATGGACGTACAGCTTCGGCGAGGCGGCGAACGGCGTACGCAATTTCACATTGCAAGTGAATACGGATTTCGAGGGCTTCAACTTTGGCGACGATACCCTTTCTCCCACGAGCGAGCGCGCTGACGGAACTGGCCGCGAACTTACCTGGCAATACACGAATCTTGTTTCGGGTTTCCCAATCAGCGTCCGAATGCCCGAGAAAATTCAGCCTGGTCCGCTTGCGGGACGGATCAGCTTTTTCGCGCCGGTCTCGCTTTTCTTTTTCTTTTTTGTACTGTTTATCCTCTGCACGGTTCGCGGCATTGATTTGCATCCGATGAACTATTTCTTTCTCGGATGCACGTTCTTCTCGTTCCATTTGCTTTTAGCCTATCTGGTGGACCACATCTCAATTCATCTTGCCTTTGCGATCAGTTCCGCCGTTTCGATTTTCCTGCTGGTGAGCTATCTGCGATTGGTGGTCAGTCCCCGGTTCGCGCTCTTTGAAGCGGGGCTGATTCAATTCGTCTACTTGGTGCTGTTTTCGTATGCGTTCTTCTTTGACGGATTCACGGGCTTGACGATTACTATCGGGGCGATTCTGACTCTCTACATTGTCATGCGGACGACAGCACGAGTTCAGTGGGCGGAGGTATTTGCGCGCCCCGTCGCGTGAGCCGTCGAGAGGTAACATTTATCCGCGCGCGGCCGGCCAATTTGGCACCCTCGGCCTACAGCGCGGTGCTCGAAATCGGTAAATCTCGGATGGCACGTGCGGCATCACAATACGAGCGCCGTACGCGTGCATCCGGGCGCTGCAAGGTTGATAACGCTGATGGAACGACTGGCCTTTTAGGCGGTTGTGTACAGAGGACGAAGGCCCGTAAGCTTGAAATGTGCCTGATATGAATCGAGAGAATACAACTCAAGAGAAACTCGACGCGCGCATGGCTGCGGCGCTTCGCATCGCGCGAATCATCCGGCGCGTGAACATCGCGGCGAGCGTGCTTGGCGCACTCATTGTCTTTGCGGTGATTCAGCCGGGGACGGTTCGTGCCGCGTGGGCCAAGATCGCTAGCATCATGCGAATTGAGCGCGAAGTTCCTCCCGTCGCGCTTAATGATTTGCCGGCCGGTTTCGTCGAGCAGATTGACGCGCTTCCTCCGCAACAACAGGCCGAACTGTTGATGCAACGATCGATCGACCATTCTCCCGCAGCGGCGCTGTTGGTTCCGCGCTACTCGAAGGCGTGGCTCGGGAAAGTATCGCTCAATCCGGAATTAACAGGTGTGCTCGGCACCGCCCTGAACGAAGACGATCTTCGCGTGCGCGGTGCGGCAATCGAAGTTTATCTGGCTGCCAACAAGGTGCCGAAAACGCCGCGCGGCGCCGCCCAACTTTCGCATGTGATTGACTCGAATCCGGCGGGACGTCCTTGGGCGCTCTGGATGCTCGGCGCTCTCGGAAATCGCGGGATTGAGCCGGACAAGGCTTTCGCAAAGCTCGTGAATTATTTGCACGATTCGGACGAGCAAACGCGCTATTGGACGGTCGAAGGGCTCGCGCAGCTCGGCACTGATGGAACTGTCGATCCTCTGCTCGACGCGTTTCGCAACGATTCATCGGCTGAAGTTCGACAGCGCGCCGCGTCAAGCCTCGCGCGCACAGGGATGTTGAGCGGTCGTCAGAGACTCAATGCGGTTCCGTCGCTGATCGAAATGGCGGAGGATCCTGCGCTCGATCCTTCAGCGAAGAATTGGGTATTCCAGGCGCTTGCGGACATCACGGGCGAGCGGCTTGGACACGATCCTACCGAGTGGCGGGATTGGTGGTTCACGCACCAGCAGCGCTAGCGCGTAAACACTTTACCTCTTACCAACAAATGCCGGACGAAAAGCGGTCCGGCGCTACACGTCTATTTCGATTTACTAATCGTGGCGCGCGCCGCGCAGAACTTCCACAGCGTGAGGCAGCAGATCCGACACAGCATCGAGCGATTCGACCGCGCCCTTCGGGCTTCCCGGCAGATTGACGATTAAGGTTGATGCGCGCACTGCGGCGATTGCACGCGAAAGATATGCACGGCTGAATCCGCGGCCTCCGACTTCCCTCATTCGCTCGCCAAGTCCCGGCACGATTCTCGTCGCGGCGGCGGCAGTGGCCTCCGGCGTGACGTCGCGCGGGCCNNGGCCGAGTCCGGTGCCTCCGGTTGTGAGAATCACGTCCGCATCGCCGGAATCGCAAATCTTGATTAATCGGTCGCGAATCGAATTCTGATCGTCGGCGAGAATTTCGGAAGCTACCACTTGCCAGCCGAGCCCGTCGCAGCGCTTTCGCAGAGCCGCGCCCGAGAGGTCCTCTCGCGCGCCGCGTGACACGCTGTCGCTCACGGTGATGATTGCGATGCGCATGGAGTAATTGATCGAACTTGAGTGAACTAATTCAAGCGAACAATTCAAGTCAACTAAACCGCGGGACTCGAGCCGTTGTCCGAACTATCGCGGCCAGCCTCATCGATAAGCCGGAGCCCTTCCATCAATAGTCCGGTCGTCGATCGCGAAATCGTATTGCGCGTTGGCGCGACATTGAAATCAATTTCGAATTCGCCCCCAGCCCAGCTGACGGCCTCGTANNACGGCCGGCTCACCCTCCACGTTGCCGAGCTTTGCGTCCTTGCATTGCCCGCCCGCAAAAAACATCTCGCACGTGTCGGCGCCGCGGCGCACGGAAAGCTTGCAAGACTTCTGCCCCATTTCGAGGGATTGCATGAGATCCATGATGCTCATCTCCTCGAGACGTCCCTGAATCACGCCCGGCCTCACGGCGCGATTCTGCAATTTCACCAGCGCGAGCCTGTCCACGACTTTTTTCGCGCTGCGAATCAAATCCTGGATAAAGAAAGGCTTGGGAATGAATTCCTCGACGCCGTCCACCACGGGCCGCAACTTTTCCTCGATGTCGCCGCGGCTCGCGAGAAAAATGAAAGGAATTAGGCTGGTCTGCGGGCGCGCACGCAGCTTTTCGTAAAGCTGACGGCCATCGAGTCCGGGCATTTTGTAGTCGCACAGAACCAGATCGGGCGGGTCGTNNCAAGTCGAGGATCAGCGCGTTATCGTCAACGACGAGAACTTTGACTTCCTTCATCCGCGTCCTCGCGCCGGCCCCGACGCAATGCGAGCAAATCCGGGGCGCCGGAACGTCCCGCTCTTTCCGCCGGTTTTTTCCACGAGAAATAGCTCCGTGATTTCCATCCCGCGCTCGAGCGCTTTGCACATGTCGTAGATCGNNNTCAGCTCCGCCGTGCGCTTGGCCGCGCCAATTCCAGCGATCCGCGCAATTTCAAGAGGATTGCCCTTGGGATTCTTGAGTTGCCGAATGCTGCGCACGGTCGCGGGCCGCATGCGAACGAAAGCATGTGCTTCCGCGACGCGCGTGGTGGGCGATTTCTCGCTCACGTCTACCATTCGGACGCGCCCTTTCGAATCGTAGTGAGATAGCTTCCGCTTCACCGCTGCACCCATGACTCGAGCCTTGCTCTGGCCGTGCCGATCGGTCCGCGAAACCCTGATCGTTGCGAGCCAATTTACGCTAGCACGATTTCGCGGTTTCCAACACTGCGCATCGCGCGGGACTTGCAGTTACGAAGTGAGAGACAGCTGATCTCGTTCGGATAGCCCATCACTCGCCAGGTGTCCGATGTCGTTACGAAGCGTCCCAGGCGCGAACATCTTGCGCGCGTTAGTTTATTGACAATCGAGATAAACCACGTGAGATCAGCGCAATAGGAAGAGAGCAATCTGGAACCGAAGGTGCTCCAGACGGGACAGGGCGTAACTCGTACTTTCAGCAATCTCTAGAAGAAGAGCGGAGGCACCATGGGGACGCTTATTCAGGACATCCGGATCGCGACACGGATGTTGACTAAGAATCCGGGATTCAGCACGATTGTCGTGCTAACGCTGGCGCTCGGCATTGGCGCCAACACCGCGGTCTTCAGCACAGTCAATTCATTCCTGTTTAATCCGCTGCCGGTGAGAGACGCCGGACAGCTCGTCGTGGTCGCCTATCACGATCCCAAGATTTACTTCCCCCACCAAGTCTCTAACGCCGACTTGCAGGATTTTCAAGCGCATAGCGAAGTTACTACCGACATGACGGCGTTCCTCGTCAATTTCGCGGGCCTGAGCGCCGATAATCGCAGCGAGCGCATTCTGGTCACCTACACCAAGGACAATTATTTCAGCTCACTCGGGATTCAGCCCGCCCTCGGGCGCCTTTTCCTTCCTCGCGAGGGAGAAGTGCCCGGTGCCGATCCCGTCATCGTCCTCGGCCACTCTTACTGGATGCGTCGATTCAATGGAGACCCGTCGGTGGTGGGCAAGAGCGTGAATCTGAACGGGAGGCCGGTAACCGTCGTCGGAGTGGTGCCGAAAGCATTCTTCGGCACGTTTTATATCGTGGAATCGGACGCCTACGCGCCTCTCGGAATGTACGCGGGCAGCGGCGGCTCGCCGAACATTCTCGCCGACCGCAAGGACAAGCAGCTCCGCGTCCTCGCGCATCTCAAGCCGGGCGTCTCCATCGAAAAGGCGCGCGCATCACTTCAAGTAATCGCCGACAATCTCGCGCGCGAATACCCGGACATCGACAGCGGCCTGAAAATGGACGTGATCCCCGAAAAGTTGGCGCGCCCCGAAGCCGCTTCAGCGAGCTCGTGGCCGCTGGTCACCACCGTTTTCCTCGGTCTCGTTGGTCTCGTGCTGATCTTCACCTGCGTGAATGTTACAAACCTGCTGCTTTCGCGCGCGTCGATTCGCTCAAAGGAAATGGCGGTTCGCGCGTCTCTCGGGGCGGGCCGTGTGCGGCTGTTTCGCCAGTTGCTCACCGAGAGCCTTCTGCTGTCGGGGCTAGGCGCGATTGGAGGCGGAGCCATCGGCTTGTTTCTCATGAGTTGTATCGAGAAAATACGCCTCCCCGGAATCGAAGGACCACTGCGCATGAGTCAGCCTTTTGACTGGCGCATGTTCCTGTTCATTGGCTCGGTGGCGGCCGCATCCGGATTGCTCGCAGGCGTCGTTCCCGCATTCCGCGCGACCCGGCTCGATCTAAACGACACATTGCGTGAGAGCGGCCGCAGTCTCACGGGCGGCGCCGGTCACAACCGCATTCGCAACGTCCTCGTCGTTGGGCAAGCGGCCGGCTCGCTCGTTGCGCTCATCATGGCAGGACTCTTCCTGCGCAGCCTGCAGCACGCCGAAAAGGCGGACCTCGGATTTCAACCCGAGCACCTGATGAATCTCACGATAGATGTGGGGGAACTGGGATACGACGAGCAGCGCGGCGCAAATTTCTATCGCGAACTTGGCAGCCGCGTTCGCGCTTTGCCGGGCGTCCAATCCGCTGCCTTCGCTTACGCCGTGCCCCTGGGCTATTACAGCGTGCCTTTGAACGCAGTCTGGAACGAAAGTCAGCGAGGCTTGCCCGCGAGCCAAGTCCCAGCGGTGTCTTTAAACAAAGTGGATTCGGATTATTTCCGCACGATGGGCAT
>PMAA01000076.1:9997-10387 GCA_003152355.1 Acidobacteriota bacterium
GGGGCCGGACATCGAAGTCGTCGGCGTAGCGAAGTACAGCAAATACGCCTCCATTGGCGAGATACCCGCTGCGCATTTCTACGTGCCGCTCACTCAGAACTACACTGCCGTTCGCGTTCTGCACGTCCGCAGCTCACTTCCCCCCGCCAGCATCGTGCACGAAGTCGAAGCGCAGGTTCACGCGCTCGATCCGAACCTTCCCGTCTTCGAAGCCATGCCGATGGCGGAAGCTCTCGAGGGTGGAAACGGTTTCTTTTTCCTCCGAGTGGCCGCCACGTTTGCCGGAGCGCTTGGCAGTCTGAATCTCCTGCTCGCGGTCATCGGGCTGTACGGCGTGATTTCTTACGCCGTGAATCAGCGCATCCACGAAATCGGAGTCCGTATCGCGCT
>PMAA01000076.1:10400-15526 GCA_003152355.1 Acidobacteriota bacterium
CCGCGCGCCGCGCTATGCGCGTTGATCCGATGGTTGCCCTTCGCTACGAGTGACGATTCACCTTCGAAGATACGACTCGCTAAATCGAACCGCGTCGGGGAAATACGTCCACCCATTCGCCCGCACTCACGTGCTCCTGCGCCGTGCCCACGACGATGAAGCAATTTGCGTTCACGAGCGTTACGGCATCGCCTGAGCCCTGCCAGCGCAGTGCTTCAACTGTCGGGCCATCGTCCGAGAATCCCATTTTCGCCGGAAGAAAATGCGCTAGGCCCGGCTTTTCGTTCAAATCGTGAGTCACCTTTGCCCGGAAGAGCGGGATAGGCCGTGGTGTGGCGCCGCTCAGAACATCAATCGCGGGTGTAACGAAGAGTTCGAACGTCACCATCGCGGATACTGGATTGCCCGGAAGGCCAAAGACTAGCTTGTCTTTGCAGCTGCCGAAGACGGCAGGACGCCCCGGACGGATCGCGACCGCGTCGAAATAGAACTCTGCACCTGCCTCGAGAAGAATTTTTTCGACGAGATCATACTTCCCCATCGAAACGCCCCCGCTCAGTACGAGCGCATCCTCGCCGAGGCCGCGTTCGATGGCCTCGCGCAAATCGTGTTCTCGGTCGCGCACAGCGCCGAGAATCACCGGCTCGGCTCCGGATAAAGAGATTTGGGCCGCGAGCGAGACGCCATTGCTGTTGCGAATGGCATACGCGCCCGGCTCCTCGTCTGCGGGCACGAGCTCATCCCCCGTCGCGAGAACGGCCACTCGCGGCCGTGCGAATACCGGCAGGTTTGCAGCTCCGACTTGCGCCGCGACGCTTAATTCCGCATATCCGATGCGCGTCCCGCGCGGAATGACGATTTGATTTCCCCGCGCTTCGTTTCCAGCGCGAACGATGTGATCGCCGGCGCGTGCGCTTCGCTCGACCGTAATCCAATCTCCGGCTGCCTTCGTGTATTCGACCATGACGACAGCATCGGCGCCGGGAGGTACGGGCGCTCCGGTCATGATGTGAACGCACTCGCCCAGCGCCAGCGTGCCGGGATACGAACCGCCCGCTTTGCTTTCACCCACAGCCTTCAGGCGCGCGGGGACATTCGCGACATCTACCGAGCGCACGGCGACGCCATCTCGAATCGAACGATCGAACGACGGATAGTCGCGATCCGCGCGAATGTCTTCAGCCACAACGCGGCCGAGAGCAGCGGCGGGATCACGCACTATATCGATTGTTTCGGTTGAGCGAGGGCGGTAGCGAGCCTGAGCGATCTCGATGACTTTGCCGCGGGCGGCTTGATAGGACAGCATGTGCAGTTAGAGCCAGGAAGCGAGCTTGGTGCCGGAAGAAATAATTGTGGCGTCGCGTTCGGGGCCAGTGGAGATCATTCCGATTTCGACCTCGAGCGAATCCGAAATAAATTTTAGATAGTCGCGCGCCGCCGGCGGCAAATCTCTCTCCTCGCGGACTCCGTACGTAGGCTTGCGCCAGCCGGGCACCGTCTTGTAGACGGGAGTGACCTGCGAAAATTTCTCGACTTCGCCGGGCATGTCGTTCACACGATCGCCCTTGTACATGTATCCCACGCAGACCTGAATGTCGGACTGCGTATCGAAAACATCGAGTTTTGTGACCACGAAGGAATCTATGCCATTGACCATTTTGGCGTAGCGTAAAACTTCGAGATCGAGCCAGCCGCAGCGGCGCGGCCGACCGGTGACGGCGCCGAATTCCTTGCCGCGGTCGCGGACTTCGCTGGCTTCGAGGTCGGGCATTTCCGTCGGAAACGGGCCGCTTCCGACGCGGGTCGTGTACGCCTTCGTGACCCCCACAACGCCGCCCACGCGCGTCGGAGGCACGCCGAGTCCCGTCGAGCAGCCTCCCGATGTCGCGCTCGAGGATGTGACGTAGGGATATGTCCCGTGGTCAATGTCCAGCATGGTTCCCTGCGCGCCTTCGAATAGGACGGACGAGCCGCGATCGATCGCACGATTCAACAGTGAGGCCGTATCGGCGATATATACCGAAATTTGCGCGCCGAGTTCGAGATAGCGCTCGAGGATACCTTCGGTCCCCAGCGGCCGCCCGTAGGTGGCCTGGCTGATAGCGTTCTTTTCCTTGATGACGCGTTCCAACTTCTCCGCAAATCGTCCGGGATCGCGCAAATCGCCGACGCGAATTCCCCGCCGCGCCATTTTATCTTCATACGCCGGACCGATGCCGCGCGAAGTTGTGCCGATCTTCGCTTCGCCACGCGCCGCTTCGGCCGCCTTGTCCATTTCAAGGTGATACGGAAAGATCAAATGCGCGCGGTCGCTCAAGTAGAGTCGCCCTCGGGCGTCAACTCCTGCTTTCTTCAGAGTTTCGATTTCAGCGACGAGTGCGGCGGGATCCACGACGGTTCCCGGCCCGATGACGGCCTTCTTTCCGGGCCGCAGAATGCCGGATGGAATGAGCTGGAGGACGAAACGCTGGTTGCCGACGATTACAGTGTGGCCGGCGTTGTGACCGCCCTGGCTGCGGGCGATGTACTCGAAAGACCCGGCGAGATAGTCAACGACCTTGCCTTTGCCTTCGTCGCCCCACTGCGCGCCGACGACGGCCACGGTCTTGGCTTCCAATCGTCCCACGTTCATTTTCGCCGCCATCGAGTGATTCCCGCCGAAGAGACCGGCCGCCCGCACATTTCCGCCCACGCTCGAACTGCTGGAAAGACAAACGGGTGGAAAGCAAAGGGCCGAAAAATCATCCTACGCTGTGCCTAAAGATAAGGCAAGCAGGGCGCAGAACTGCTATCGCGGCCCGGTTTCGAGGAGCGTCTGCGGCTAAATCACTTCTTTGGATTCGAAATGCTGAACGAGAACTTGCTCATTAGAAGCTGGGCCTCATCGGGATCGAGCTCCCTGAAAATGAGCTCTGCTGGCCTGGTCCTCGGGTCTTCAATATTCTTGGCCCGAAAGTAGTACGCTTGTCCGGCTTCCACCGTGATTTGGAGCGCGGCTTCACCCCGCTTGGGACCGAGAACTACAAGCCCCTGCCAGCTTGCGCATAAGTGGTGTTCACCGGGGTCAACCAAAACATAAACATAGGAATCGCTGTGCGTCGCACCAACCCACGCACCGTCGAGCCCAAACCGAGTCGTAGGTCTCGGTCTCGAATTGAAATCCGCGTCGTCCTGCAGGAAATAAACGAGCGCCTTCCCGGCGTCCGGTTGGGCTGTCGGGTGCTGTTTGTTGTCTGTTTTCACGTCAAATTCGATATTCGCCGGGCCACATCCCGGCGCCACCGCGGTGCTTGCGGGTTGGCTTTGTCCAGAAGCTGGCAATGCGACGGCGAAGAGGACCATGGCTGCGAGAGCTTTCATTGGCGTTGCCTCCGATGGAGTGCTGGAACTTGCGCTTGCTCATATAGGCTTGTCGAGCGGCTGGTAGGACGCCCGCACTGTAAGGACGCGGGGCATTCGCGGGAGGTTGCGAGTATATCGACTGGCGCAGTCTTATTTCGCAGGTTTGGCCGATGTTTCGGAGTAGCGGAAACAGTCAACGACGTGGTCGTTCACCATTCCGACAGCCTGCATGAATGCATAGCATATTGTGGAACCGACGAACTTGAATCCGCGGCGCTTCAAGTCTTCGCTCATAGCGTCGGACTCGCGCGTGCGCGCGGGCATTCTGCCGCGGGAGGTGCGGGAGTTTTGCTTCGGCGAGCCGCCAACGAATTGCCAGATGTAGCGATCGAAGCTGCCGAATTCTCTCTGCACATCCGCAAATAGCTTCGCATTCCGGATTGCGGCGGCAACTTTGAGGCGATTGCGAACGATTCCGGGATTGGCGAGAAGTTTTCGAGTTTTCCTCGCATCGTACCGAGCGACTCTAGCAGGATCGAATCCATCAAACGCCGCGCGATAATTCTCGCGCTTCTTCAGAATCGTGTCCCAGCTCAACCCAGCCTGCGCTCCTTCGAGAATAAGGAACTCGAAGAGAATCCGGTCGTCATGAACGGGCACGCCCCACTCCTGATCGTGGTAGCGAATGGAGAAATCGTTCGTTGCCCAGTGGCAGCGCTTCATCGTGCTCGAACCTAATGCCATCGCGCTCAAAGGTGCCTGTAAAAGAGGAATGCGTCCAAACAAAGAAACGCCCCGGGCCGAATGCACCAGCCCGGAGCCAATCGAATCAAGCCCGCCAGGGCAAATCCCTTTAGCCGAGATGCCGCTGCAGAATCTTTACGATCTGCTCTTTCGGCACGGCGCCGACGATCTGATCGGCTACCTGCCCGCCCTTGAAGACCAGCAGCGTGGGGATACCGCGGATGCTGAATTTCCCAGGTACGTTCATGTTCTCGTCCACGTTGAGCTTCACAACCTTGATCTTGCCCGCGTGTTCCCGTGCGATCTCCTCGACCGTGGGCGTCAGCATGTGGCATGGACGGCACCAGTCGGCCCAGAAATCCACCATTACTGGCTGGGTCTTGCTGGCTTCGATTACGTCGGCTTCAAAGCTCGCGTCCGTTACCGCTTGAAGAATGTCTGACATGGTTTCCTCTTGTGGCGGGTTTTCACGGCAAACAGCCGTTCCACGCGCCCCTATTTAGATGATCCAGCAACCCGCGGGATTCGAGCCCTTTTAGCGGCTTCATACAGCGTGACATACGCGGCTGCCGAGGCTTTCCACGAAAAATCCTTGGCCATGCCGTTCGCCTGTATGGCGTGCCACACCTTCGGTTCCCGGTACGCCTTCAGCGCCGCGCGAATGCATCCGAGCAGCGCTTCCCCGTCGTACTCGTCGAACTTGAAACCTGTTCCCTGCTGCGCCTTCGGCCCGAAATTCTGAATCGTATCGTCCAGGCCGCCGGTTGCGCGAACCACCGGAACGGTGCCGTACCGCAGGCTGTAAATCTGGTTCAACCCACACGGCTCGTAGCGGCTCGGCATCAGGAACATGTCCGCACCCGCCTCGATCTTGTGGGCGAGCGTGTTATCGTACCCGATTTTCACGCTCACGCGACCCGAATATTTGTCCGCAAGCCCTTTGAACAGCTTCTCATATTCCGGCTGGCCGGTGCCCAGCGCGACAATGGCGAGATTCTCCTGCATCAGCTCTCCGGCAATCTGCGCGATCAGATCGAAGC
>PMAA01000153.1 GCA_003152355.1 Acidobacteriota bacterium
CAAATCGGAATGACGAAATCGCAGGCGGAACAAATTCACGGTTTGCAACTTCGCCGCCGTTCGATCGAGCATGAAACGGCAGCGCATGCGGCGTTGGTGGATTTGGCGCTGTCGTTCAGCCCGCGCATCGAGGAAACCGCAGTGGATACCATCATTCTCGATCTTGCAGGGCTGGCGCAGCTTTTCGGCGGATTCGAGAAACTGGTGCAGCACTTAGGCCGGCGCGCGAAGAAATTTGGATTGTCCGCGCAGGTTGCCGTTGGGTCGAATCCGGAAGCGGCACAACTTGCAGCACGAGGCTTTGCGGGCGTGACCGTGCTCGCGGCAGATGAAGAAACGGAACGCTTGGGCAGCCTGCCCATTAGCGCGCTGAATCCGACGCTTGAAATTCGGGAGACGCTCGAACGTTGGGGCGTGCGGACGTGCCAGGCGCTGGCGGATTTGCCGGTTGCGCAACTCTCCGAGCGGCTGGGGCAGGAAGGCGTGCGGTTGCAGGAGTTGGCGCGGGGAGCGAGCGGGCGGGCTTTGATCCCGACGATTGCCGCGATGGAATTCGAAGAGGCAATGGAACTCGATACGGCGGTGAGCGAGTTGGAGCCGCTTTCGTTTCTTTTGGGGCGGTTACTCGATCAACTTTGCGGACGGCTTTCGGCGCGGGCGCTGGCTACGAATGAGATTCGATTGAAGATGGTGCTTGAGCGTGGGGAGGAGGAAATTTTTGGGATTACGGAGAAGAGAAAACATACGAACTCCGGTATTGAGACAGCAGCAGATTCCTCGCCTGCCCTGAGCGTAGCCCAAGGGTCGCGCCGGGAAAGCGGCGCTCCTCGGAATGGCAATGGCTGCAATAGAAGCGACATAAACCAACAAAGCAATGGGCATTTTTCTCGGGTGCAAAGGGGCGCAGCCCTTCGAGACTCCCTTCGAANNAGGCTCAGTGTTGACAAGTAGCGCCCCAACAAAATCAGACGCCGCGGCATTGATTTATGAGCATGCGCTGCGGTTGCCGCTGGCGATGCGCGATTCCAAGGCGCTTTTGCGGCTTTGGCGATTGCATCTGGAGGCGCATCCACCTGCGTCGCCGATTGTAAAAATCACGATGACGGCGGAGCCGGCGAAAGTTCGGTTTGCGCAATCGGGGCTTTTTGTTCCGCTCTCGCCTGATCCGGAAAAACTTGAAATCACGATGGCGCGAACGGGCCATTTCGTCGGAGCCGCGAACATCGGCTCGCCTGAATTGCTGGATACGCACCGGCCACTCTCGTTTCGCGTGGGGCGGTTCAATCCGTTGGAGGCGTCCTTGCCGGACAATGATTTCGGCGAGTCTTCAGTTTCCTCAGGGGTTTCTCTGGGGGTTTCTCTGGGAGTTTCTTCCGGGATTTATTCGGCGGATTCTACTTCGCTTCTACCGGCGACGGCGCTCCGTGTATTCCGGCCGGCGATGCCTGCGAGAGTCGAGGCTCGTGCGAATTCGCGCGACGATACTGACGATACTAGTGATAAGGCTCGCGAAAATTCTCACGACACTTCTCACGCAACAATGAACAAAGTGCATGCACCGGCGCGCGTTTATTTCGGTGGCGTGTGGGGGGATGTGATGGCGGCCTCCGGGCCGTGGCGGACGTCCGGAGATTGGTGGACGGAAGGTTCGTGGAACCAGGATGAATGGGACCTCGAAATTGAGTTTCCGGTTCCTGCTGTAAAAGAAACGCATGCGTTTTCACGTACAGCATTTTCACATACAGCGCAGAAGACGGAGAGTGCGCGGGCGCGGGGCGTATATCGGATCGTTCGCGAGCGCGCGAGTGGGGAGTGGTTCGTCCGGGGCGTGTACGACTGATGTACATCGAACTCCACGCGCGATCGGCTTTCAGCTTTCTCGAAGGCGCTTCCCTTCCCGAAACTTTGGCGGGACGCGCCGCGGAGATGGAGTTTCCAGCAATGGCGTTGCTCGATCGCGACGGGCTGTATGGAGCGCCGCGCTTTCATCACGCCGCGCTGAAAAATAAAATTCGCGCGCATATCGGCGCGGAACTTACGGCCGCCAATGGATTTCGCTATCCGGTTCTCGTCAAAACGCGCGCGGGATATCAGAACCTCTGCCGGCTGATCACTCGGATGAAGCTGCGCGCGGCAAAAAATGAAGGCTGCATTTCCGCGGAAGAAATGACGGAACATGCCGTGGGCCTCGTTTGCCTCACCGGCGGAGAAGAGGGGCCGCTCAAGCACGCGCTCGAGCGGGGAGGCATCGCCGACGGAATGGAATGCGTGCGGGAACTCAGTGAGATTTTTGGACGTGAGAATGTGTACGTGGAATTGCAGCGGCATCTTCACCGCGATGAGGAGGCGCGAAATCAAGCGGCGGTGGAGATTGCGCGGAAGCTGCGGCTGCCGCTGCTTGCGACGAACGGCGTAGCGCATGCAACGCGGATCGAGCGGCAGGTGCTCGATGTTTTCACTTCCATTCGCAGCCATGTTGCGCTCGAAGCCGCTGGGCGTTTGCTGGCGCGCAATTCCGAACGACATCTGAAGCCGGTGGAGCGGATGGCGCGACTATTTGCCGATCTTCCCGAAGCTATCGCGCAAACGACGGAGCTTTCTTCGCGCCTCGAGTTCACACTCAAAGATTTAGGCTACGAATTTCCGAAATATCCCGTTCCGAATGGCGAGACGCAGGACTCTTTTTTGTGGCAGCGCACGATGGAAGGAATGATTTCGCGCTACGGCGCGAATGACGAGAAAGCGCGCCGGCAGTTGGAGCGTGAACTGGCGCTGATCGAAAGGCTCGAACTGGCCGGCTATTTTTTGATCGTCT
>PMAA01000226.1 GCA_003152355.1 Acidobacteriota bacterium
GCAGCGCCCGCGCCGCGGCTTCCCGGAATTTCGCCGCGAAAAGTGAGGTCGATCCCAACTGCCGCATCACCAGATCCTTCAACTCCCCCGGCGCGGGCAGCAGCAGTTCTGTATCCACCACCTCTTCGTTATCCGGCAGACGAATCACGAACCCGTCGTCGGTCCACATCGATTCCACTTCCCACCCGCGCTCGGTGCGCATCTTGCTGGTCACTGCCATGCACCACGGTATGTGCACACGGTTGCCAAACGGCGTCAGTACGCACACTCGCCGGTCGCCCAACTCGTCGCGGCAAACTTCGATCACGATCTCTTCATCGCTGGGCACGCGTTCGGTTGCCGCCGCTTGCTCTTCGAGATACCGCAGCAGATTTTCCGCGGCGTTCGAATCCAGCTTGTGTTCGTGCACCAGCTTGGTAAACGCCGCCGGACGCGGCATTCGCACGAGCTCCCGCACCAGCGCACCGATCCGCTCGCCAAATTCCGCCGGCCGTCCCGCCGCGTCTCCATGCCAAAAGGGCATTTTCCCCGGCTCGCCCGGCGCCGGAATCACCACCACCCGATCGCGAGTGATGTCCTGAATCCGCCAGGAATTGGCGCCCAGAATGATGGTGTCGCCCGTGCGGCTCTCGAAGACCATTTCCTCATCGAGCTCGCCCACACGCGCGCCCTTTGCGGCCCCGGCAAGAAAAACACCGTAAAGCCCGCGATCCGGTATCGTGCCGCCATTAATCACAGCAACGTAACGCGCGCCTCGCCGGGGCGCGAGCCGATTCGCCACGCGATCCCAAGTAAGCCGCGGACGCAGCTCCGCAAATTCGTCGGACGGATACCGCCCGGCGAGCATATCCAGCACGCCCTCGAAAACGGAACGAGTGAGCGCAGCATATGGCGCCGCGGAACGGACTAAACGGAAAAGCTCGTCAACGCTCCACGAATCGAACGCAACGATCGCCACGATTTGCTGCGCCAGTACATCCAGCGGATTGCGCGGATAGTGAACCGATTCCACCTGCCCGTCGTACATCGCTCGCGTAATGGCGGCACACGCCACAAGATCGGCGCGGTATTTGGGAAATAGGATCGCGTTACTAACGGCGCCGACTCGATGACTCGCGCGCCCCACGCGCTGTATGCCGCTCGCGACCGACGGCGGCGACTCAATCTGTATCACCAAATCTATCGCGCCCATATCAATCCCTAATTCGAGCGATGACGTAGCCACCAGTCCTCGAAGCGCGCCGAGTTTCAGCCGATCTTCAATTTCCTTTCGCTGCGCCACCGCAACGCTCCCGTGATGCGCGCTGACCAGCGCTTCGCCCGCGAGATCGTTGATCGCCCCGGAAATCCTCTCCGCCAGCCGACGATTATTTACAAAAATCAGCGTTGACCGATGCGCGCGAACAAGTTCGAGCAGCTTGGGATGAATGGCACTCCATATCGACGGCCGGGCCGGCGGCCGCGCCGCGGGGCCGCTCGGCATAAGCTCCATTTGGTCGAGCCGAGTCATATCCTCGACAGGAACTTCCACGCGCAGATCGAATCGCTTAGGCTCGCCGGCATCAATAATAGTGATCGGCCGATAGACTGGCGCACTGATCGAACTTTCGAACTCGGTGATCGGTTCTTCCGCGAGCGCCGGAGCGCCACCAGATGCAGATTCAGCGCCAGCCTCAACTCCGCCCAAAAATCGCGCCACTTCCTCGAGCGGCCGCTGCGTCGCGGAAAGTCCGATGCGCTGGAGCCGCCGCCCAGCGAGATGCTCGAGCCGTTCGATGGACAACGAGAGATGCGAGCCGCGCTTCGTCGGAACGATGGCGTGAATTTCATCAACGATAATCGCCTCGACGGAGCGCAGCAGCTCACGCGCGTTCGAAGTCAGCAGAAGGTACAGCGACTCGGGCGTCGTGATGAGAATATCCGCCGAATGGCGCAGAAACCGCGCGCGCTCGTTAGCAGGCGTATCTCCCGTGCGAATCGCGACACTCGGAACGTGGTACGCAATTCCCAACCGCTGCGCCGCCTGCGCAATTCCCACAAGCGGAGCGCGCAGGTTGCGCTCAACGTCTACCGCGAGAGCCTTGATGGGCGAGATATAAACGACGCGGCAGCGCTCCGTTTCGCCAGGCGTCGGCGCAAACATCAACCGGTTAATGCACCACAAAAACGCCGCGAGCGTTTTCCCCGATCCGGTGGGCGCGAGAATCAGCGTGGAATCGCCGCGCGCTATCGCAGGCCAGCCAAGCGCCTGCGGCCGCGTGAGCGAGGGAAACACCGCACTGAACCACTCGCGCACAGCGGGTTCAAATAAATTCAGCTCGGGCGCGGCGTTCACCGCGATATCAGTTGGTGCCATAGTTCACGACTCTGCGTTGCGCAAATGATCGGCGCTATTCAGCCATTCATTGGATGCAGACAAGATAAAAAAGTGTTTTTCACATCACTTTCCGAGCCTCAATCTATTTCAGAGCCGGGAGGCCCCCGCTTCCCTGACCCCGTTCGCGACGTTCGCTGGCGCCCCCCGATCCAAGAACCTCCATACTCCATAAAGAATACGCAGCTTACCGTTTCTTAACCCCAAAACCCGGGCATATCATGTATGGCCTATATCCCGTTGTTTCGGCAATATCAGTGATGTGGCGCGCGACCTCGGTCGCTAAATCACAAATCGCCGGAGGCTGGTATGGAACAACAAAGCGCACTTCGAGAGTTTTACGTCGACGAACTTCGCGCCATTTGCAATTGCCACGCTGGTAATGATCTCATCCCGGATCTGCCGAAGACGTCACAAGCCCATAAAACAGATTGCCAATTTCACCGCGCTGAGCAACGCCAGCCGGGGTCGCCTCACAGAAAAGCCAAATCCGCGCGGGCCTAGCGGCGCGCCTCAAACACGCATCACTGCGGAATCATTCCGATCGCGCCCAACCACGTCTCCACCAACTGAGGCCATCCCGTTATCGGCAGCTCCGTGCGCCGCAGTCCAAACGCGTGCCCGCCATGCGCATACAGATGCATTTCCACCGGCACCCCAGCCTTCTTCAGCGCGATGTAGTAAGCCAGCGAGTCGTTTACATCGTCCACGTGGTCATCCTCAGCTTGCAGCAAAAACGTAGGCGGCGTCTGGCTCGTGACAGGGATTTCGGGATTCAATCCAAGCTCTTCATCGGCGTTCGCCGGATGGGGAACCGCAAACTTTTTGACGCCCTGCTTGGCATCCCACTCCGCCGCGGATAGCGAGAGATGCCCCGGATAAATAGCCACCGCAAAATCCGGCCGGCAGCTTTCTTTATCGGCGGCATCGACAGCCGGGTACAAACGCTTCTCAAAATGCGTGCTAATCGCCGCCGACAAATGCCCGCCTGCCGAAAATCCAAGCACTCCAATCTTGTGTGGATCGATATGCCACTCCGCCGCGTGCGAGCGCACCAACCCCACCGTCCTCTGCGCATCCTCCAACGCCATCGGTGATTCCGGATACGGCCCCGATTTCGGGTACGGCCCCACGTCCGTCACGCGATATTTCAACAGCACACACGTGATCCCTCTTGGCGTCAGCCAATCACAGACCTCCGTGCCTTCAAGATCGATGGCAAGAACCTGATAGCCCCCGCCCGGAAACACGACCACCGCAGCCCCCGTATTCTTTCCCTCCGGCGAATAGACCGTCATCGTAGGCCGCGTCACGTTGCTCACGCCAACCGCCGGCCTCCCAGCAACGAGAAAGTCTTTCCCGGACGTCTCGGCGGCCTCCGGCCCCGCGACAGCCTGCGCATCAGGCGCCGCCCCCGGCCATATCGCCACTTGCGTATGTCCCGCCGATGGCTGCCACGCAGCCGTCTGCGCCCTCACACCACTAAACGCAAACACAACACAAAGAGCAAACACCAAAGCCTTCATCACAATCCACACAGCTTAATATAACCAGTCACTTCCACAAGCCCCTGATCGGAAACCGTCAAGCTGAAAATCTGCAGCGGCGCATCCAGGTACAATGCGGTGTGCCGCGTGCTTGTAGCGTCGGCCTGCCCTGAGTTTTCGAAGGGAGCCTCGCCGCGCCGTTCCAGATTAGTATCGTGTTCGTCGAAACGAACGCACATCCAGGCTCCTTGAGTGCCGCTTTGATACGCGTCGTCAAATTCTGAAGCCCGGCCACTCATTTCTAGAGCCCGCTCGCCAGCCATAACGTAAGTCTCGTGGGCGGCTACATCGTTCTTGGTATGGCTACCCTCGCAGATTGCCCTTATCTTCGCTGCGCGATTTCGTCCAACACGCGAATCTACTTATTTATGGAGATGCACGAGCCGGAGGAAGGGTCGACATGATGGAAATGGGGCAGGCTATTATCGCGGACGATTCGAACGTGCACGGCGTATCCTGGCCGGCTGTCATTGCAGGTGCTTTCGTTACAGCGGCGCTCTCGCTGATACTTCTAGCCCTGGGCGCCGGAATCGGTTTATCCGCGATCTCTCCGTGGGAGAACTCCGGTGCTTCCACTTCGGCGGTTGGCGCTGGCGCCATTGTCTGGCTGGTCCTCGTGCAACTGATTGCTTGCTCGATGGGAGGCTACCTTGCCGGCCGCCTGCGTACCAAGTGGATCAGGGTTCACACGCATGAAGTATATTTCCGCGATACCGCGCACGGCTTTCTTGTTTGGGCCGTCAGCGTTGTTGTTGCGGCGGCCTTTTTGGCTTCCGCAGCAGCGTCAATGATCGGGAAAAGGCATGAAGCCGGTTCAGCGAATCAATCTTCCGGAGCGATAGCTCCAAATCAATACTTCGCCGATGAGTTGCTGCGATCCCATTCCCCGGGTTCCAACGATGCTGCCGCGCGCAGCGAAGTTGATCTCATTCTCGCGAACGCTCTTCGGCAAGGAGCCGTGCCGCCAGCCGATCGCTCATATCTGGTCGACCTGACGGCAACAAAGACCGGAATCAGTGAAGCGGATGCTGACAAAAGAGTCTCCGATGTTTTCGCTCAGGCTCAGCAAGCTGCGGATCAAGCGCGTAAGGCGGTCGCGCATTCACTTTATTGGACATTCCTCGCTCTTTTGGTCGGTGCTTTTTGCGCCAGCTTTGCCGCCACAATTGGAGGCAGGCAGCGTGACCATGTTATCGTTATTTGACAAAGCTAAGTCTAAGTAGGAGGGTTTCGAGATGCGCTCAATTTTGCTGCTTGTGCTCGGCGTGCCTATCCCGATTATTATTTTGATCGGACTCTTCAGCCATTTTTAAACCAAGTACGATTCTCCCCGCTGGTCGCGAGACAATTTAGGAGGCCGAATGTCTGCAATTGAGTACGGAAGCTACTACTGGTGCGTAATTCTCAAGGGATCCGAAACCGGCGCTCCCGGAGAATCCGTCCATCTCCATGCCGATGATCTGGCGATCGAATCGAATGGCGGCCTCACGTTTCGAAGCGCCGGAAGACGCCCCGCAGGTGCCGAGCCCAAGCAGAAAGATGACAAGCAAGACAAGCAAGAAGAGAATCCTTCGACGGAAGGCCCAAAGGACGAGAAACACGACGAAGGCGCCAAGAACGATAATAAAGAAACCAACAAGATGATCTATTTGGCCTTTGCGCCCGGAACCTGGAAGGTAGTCTATGCCGCCAAACTTCAGGACGGTTCCCCGGCTTCGGTTGAGCACTGGAACGCGCCCGGCGGCAACGGCGAGCTGCCCAAGGAAGTACCGCCGAATTCAGGTGCTGCTGGATTCCCGGCTCGCGAATAACGCGCGCGTGAACGGTCCAGTTTTCTCGCATCAGCGTTTTTTTGGTTCTCTGAGCTTGTATATAGCTTGTATACAATTCGGAGGTCGGATGGGGCCGAATTAAGGTAATCCTGGGCCACCTTCCTACGCCCCTTTTTCTTTGCCTTTTGTTCGCCTCTCCGTCCGGCACCGTGTGTAAGGTGATTCAAAATGATTTCCTGCGGCGACTCCAGCGCGGCGACATCCGTTCCGCACCGTCATACAGTATTTCGCTTAAGCATCCTCAGCTAATCCCCGATTGAAGTTCGACCGCTGCTCAGACAGCATCCATTCGGCTCCTAGAAAGAAAAGAATGGCCGTGCGGGATTCAGCCGTCAGCAACAAATCGGTCGGAGACTTGTTAGATGAGGTCTAAGCAGCAAACGCTTTAACCTTCTGAGCATAAGCGCGCATCGTTTTGTACGAAATCAATGAGAGGAAGTGATCGATGCCCTTAACACTAACATGGCACGACATCCTGCTTAGGCTGGCTCTTTCGGTTTTCGCCGGAGCGCTAATGGGCGTAGATCGTAGCGAGCACGGCCGCCCAGCGGGGCTCCGCACGACGCTATTAGTATGTTTAGCGGCGGCCGTTGCGATGATTCAAACTAATCTTCTGATGCTTACAGTGGGAAAAGCATCGGATTCTTTCGTCGTCCTCGACTTGATGCGGTTGCCACTCGGTATCTTAACCGGGATGGGATTCATCGGCNNCGCCATTCTCAGACGTGACGGTCTCGTCTTCGGTGTCACCACTGCTGCGACGCTTTGGTTCGTCACTGTCATCGGCCTGTGTTTCGGAGGCGGACAGATTTTTCTGGGAATAGCAGCACTTGCTTTGGGAATGCTCGTGCTATCGGGTCTCCGGCAGCTTGATTACCGCATGAAGCAGGAACAACACGCGATCCTCAGCCTGACGACGAATTCCGAGGAACCGGCTCAGGATGAGATATGCGCCGCTGTTCGCAAGGCGGGATATGGGATCAGCACCTCGGCGGTTACATACGCGAATCGGACGCGCGAATTTGAATTCAGATTGAAGTGGCGAGCGCTGCCGGACAAATTGAGGGCGCCCGCATTTCTGAAAGAACTGTTGAGCGACCCGCGGATCTTGACGGTTCAGTGGAGGGTCGGTTGAAGCTAAAGACATCCGAAGCCTGCTTAGACGCCTAGGTGCCAGAAATTAATGTGCTCGGCCCTTGCATCGCTGCCGTTTGTGATTGCCTGAGGTGAGAATTTTTCGGACGATCGACCTCTTCAGAATTCTCTGTGGACTCTTACACCGATCGCATAGCCGCCGTTTTGGTCGCGCAGCGCCGTAATTGACGTGCGCCTATTTAGCTGGTACTGCAGTTCGACCGTCTGGCTCTGCGTGTTCGTGACGTCAGTGCTGAAAGTCAGAAGCAAATTGCCAGTCACGCGCTCCTGGATGGCCACCTGCGAACCCAGATTGCCCTGGGTATTGGTGGCCAGCGGATCAATCGTCAACTGCGAGATGCCCGTAACATTTTCGAGCTTTCCGGCCACTTGGCTGCTCACGCCTCCGGCCAGCACGGATTCAGCGCCCATCGCCGCGGATTGTGAGGGTGAAGACGCGGCCTCCGCCGTCGTGTTTCCGAAGGCAAGCAAGTGAATGATGTCCGCGGGCGGCAGGCTGGGATCGGAAGTGTAATTGGTCCGCAGCCGATCCATGGATCCCGAGAGATTCAAAGTGATGTTGTATTGCTCAACCGCGGTCTGGATATACAGACCGAGGACTGGCTCCGTGCGCGCAGGGTTTACGAACTGAATCGTGCCGGACTGCACCTCAAAACGTTTGCCCAGGAAAAACACTTCGCCGTTGGTTAGCGAAATTCTTCCCAGCAACACCGGATTTGCCAGCGTCCCGATCACGTTTAAATTCGCCGACCCAGCTATTCTGACTTTGCTGCTGACCAGACTCATGTCCTGCGCAGACTGCACGGCAACATTCAATTTCATATTGTTTTCGAAGCTGGATGACGGGCCGCCGGCCGAGTCTTCTGAAAACTGGCCGGCAAAACTGGATAAATCGAAGGCTCTTGTGAATGACAGACGATCCACGAGCACGCGCCCGGTGAGATTCGAATCGTTCGGAGTGCCATTGAGGTTGAGGCGTCCGCTCAGAATTGATCGCAGGCCCTCCGGATAGCGGATGCGAACAGATTGGGCATTGAGAGCCACATTGAAATTTGCGTCTCGGCCGTATACCACAAAACCTTCCGCAGAAATTGTTCCGCCGCCGGCTGTTCCTGCGAATTTGACAATGTCCGCGCGGGTTCCGGAAAGATTGATTTGCGCGTTCAAGTCTTCGATGCCTACAGGAACCGTATCGGTGGAAAACGCAGCGTTCGTAATCCGGAGTTCTCCCTTCATGTCAGGCACGGTTGATTTTCCGTGGCTAGTTAAGTGGACGTCGATGCGTCCGGATGACCGTATGCTGGGCGCAAACTTCTGCAGGGCCGTCAAATCCACTGAGCCATCAGCTGACATGGAATATGGCGCGTGCGCGTTACCCTTCAATGATATCGTCCCGCCTAAGGTGAGGTTCGTTCCCGTGCCTTGAACCTGAGTCGGCGCCAGCGTCACAGTTCCATCACGGTAGTCAGCCTTCAACGGATGAACCAAGGCGATTTGCGCGGCTCCGTAGGCGACGTCGAGCGTGGGAATTTCCAAATGCGCTTGCAGTTGGTCCAGGGCTTTGAGCGGACCTTGAAAACTCAAATGAATTTCCGTTTGTCCCTTCAGGTTGGAACTTTGTGCGGGAAGAAAATTCGCCAGGACAGCAGCGATCGGGAGTGCCTTTACGCCCACGGTTCCGGTGGCATTTCGCTGACCGGTGAGTTCCACACTTCCCTTTACGTCAAAGGATCCTTGATCGATTACGGAATGAAGTGTGAGGTTACCGTGCTCGTGCGCAACCGTGACCTCTGCGGTCAGATTCGAGACGGGATACTCGCGAATTTGTAACTGCGGAACGGCCAGGTTCACTTCGAGTGCGGGATCCTGGATTGTGCCGTGCCCGCTCGCGGAAATGTTCAACTCGCCGCCAATCTTGCCGCCGCGTTGAAGAGCGGAGACCGCATCGAGCTTCAAGCTATCCGCGTGAAGTGTTGCGCCATATTCTTGCGTTACCAATTTGTATGTTGCGTCCGCGAGAATTTTCCCGGCAGGAATCTCCAGGTCAACGATCGAATGAACGCTGCCTTGTTGGAATTGTGCGTTGACCGCTAGTTTGTTGAGTGGCTCGTTCCAAGCCGATCCCTGGGACACCGTGAGCGTTCCGCTGCCCTCCAGATCTTGCCTCGTTCCGCTCACCGATACTTTTGCGGATACGATACCAGTCACCGGGTAGCGCAGTTCCGCCATCTCCTGCGCGTCCGCAATAGACACGTCCGTAACGGCGGCTTGTAAGGATACCGTGCTGTTCGGTTCAAGCGACCAGTGCTGCAAGGCAGCGCGGCCGCCGAAAGTAATTTGCCCGCGCGGATCACCGACGAGCCTGCCATTTTGAATCTCGACTTCCGAGGAGTTGGCTTGCAAATTCATTGCAAGTGACTGCCAGCGGCTTCGATCGACCGCCAGGTGTTGCACTGACAACTGGCCTTTGATTCGCGGATCGCGAGTGGAGCCGGTAACGCGAGCGCTAAGGGTGCCGCGGCCTTGCAGATTGGGGATCACGATTGGCGGATGACCCGGAGGTCTCAAGGTATTTTCGACGAGGCTCGCCAGAGATCCCACTTCGTGCAAATCGCCAGTCGTCGCCACCACATCTATGTCGGAATTTGCGCGGCCACGCGAATCGAGCGCACCGGAGATTGTGATTCTCGTGCTCGAAGTCTGTAAGTAGGACTGTGCGAACGAGATTCTGTTGCGCGGGCCGTCGTAATCGGCTTGCACCAATCCATTGACGGGGATGGTTGAGGGCGTCGCGGTTGTGTGCTCCGGATTCGACACGGCCAATCGCACGTGCGCAATTGCGTTCTGAACCGCCCCTGCCCACGCTGCTTGAACATCCATATTCGTCGTGCCGACCAGACGGAGCTTATTTAAGTCTCGAGGTCCCAATGCATCGCTTGCAGTTGTGAGAGAGACACCTTTCAAGGAGAAGTTCAAACGCGATGACGGGGCGGAAGAATCCACGCGCAGCATCGTCCAGTTGGCTTTCGCTTGGCCGTCGAGAAACTGGGCCACAAGGCCATCAACGCGGACACTCGCGTCTTTCAATTCGTACATGGCGCGGAGCGCTCTCGCCTCGAGTGCTCCCTGGCTGGTTCGCAACGCTAATTTGTCGCTGCGCATCTGGCCATTGATGCTCAGGCCGGCTAGAAATGATTGCCGGGCCTTCGCTTGGTAACCGAACGTTCCGTCCAGTGCGACTACGCCGACAGGCAACGAATCTTGCTTAAGAGCCTTAGCCAATTCGCTCGTGAATAAATTGCCTTCATAATTGCCATGAATCTGAGGATTTGCATAATTCGTCAGGCGCGCGTTGGCATTTAGGCGTGATGAGCCGCTTGTAATTGTGAGAGCGCTGACGGTGAACACTGCGCGGTTCGCGGTGAATTGCGCTTGCAAGGCATGATCGAGAGGCGCGAGCTGTCGAGAAACTACGCGGCCGCGGTCATACGAAATCGAACCCTTATATTCGCCGGTCAAGCGGCTGTATCCCGCGTCGAATTTCAAATCGTGGAGTTCCGCGTCCAACGGCACTTGCGCATCGTTGTAATAAATTTCTCCCGAATGAACGGCGCAATCCTGAATCGCCAGATTAAATAGCGCGTCCGTTCCGCTGCTGCTGGAGCTCGATTGAGGAGGAGTGGGCAGGTTACTTCGTCCTTCCGAGCTTATTCTGAAGTGGATCAACGGTTGGTCAAGAACGATCGAACGCAATTCCAGTTCACGGCGGAGAAGCGGAGAAAACTGAATCGCAAGTTGGAGATGTTTCGCTTGAAAAAGCGGCGGCGCCGCCGGCGCCGGATCCGCCGTGCTTCGAACAACGATGTCTGTCAAATCGAACGCCAGAGCAGTCCAATGTGTAGCCAGTCCGCCGATTTCCACGCGGATGCCAGCGCGTGTAGCGGCCTGCTCGATAATCTCCGAGCGCAGGAAATCTCGAAATCGCTGGGTGTTAATTACGATGATAAGTAGAACCACTAGCGCGGCGACTATTGCCGGAATGAAAATCAAAATGGCCCGTAGAATTTTCTTCTTGCCGCTTCTCACGATATTCATCCTATGTCGTGCATTCGGATAGTTGCATTCGGAACCGGTCTTGCGCACAGAATCGTGTTGCGTTCAGAATTAAAATGATTGACCAAAGGTCACAAAGTATTGCGTTGCGGGCACGCCGGGCACCGAGGTTATCCGATAGCCCACATCGAAACGCACGGGACCCACGGGAGTCTGATAGCGAATTCCTATTCCCACGGAATGTGTAAAGCCCTCGGCGAATTCGCGGAAATTAATGGCGCTGTAAACGTTGCCACCGTCATAAAAGATCGCGCCTCCGAGCCCTGTCTTGATAGGCAAGGGAAATCGCGCCTCGGAATTGAAAATGAATAGCATGTCGCCGCCGACCGGAACGCTGATCAGAGTGCAAGTGGATTGATCTGCAGGATTGCTGCAAACCGGCACCGACCGCTGCGGTCCCGCGCCGTCGATCGGGAATCCTCGCAGAGAGTCCGCACCGCCGGTGAAGAATCGTTCGCTGAGAGGAACGTCGCTACCAGAAAAGGGCTTGGCGAGTCCCAGACGAAAATTACTGGCCCACACGAGCCAAGGCTTCACGGGCACGTAGAAGGAGTACTGCCCGAGGAAACGCACAAAACTGGCGCTTGATCCCAGAGATTTCGGCGTAACACCAAAATCTAGTGTCTGAAATACGCCGTGATGCGCGTCTAGAGGCTTATCCCGGCTGTCGTGGATGTACTCTCCCTCAAAACCAGAAAGCCGCACATGCTGATCTTCCGGCAGTACTAAACCCGGGATAAGAATGTCGTATAGGTTCGTGCGTTGAAAGGTATAGCGGACAATCAAGTTTTTCGTGCGCTTCTTGTCGAAAGCTTTTTCCACTTGAATCGAGACTTGCGCCAGCTCCGCCGTATAGATCGGGTTCTGTGTCGTTCGTTCCCCCGATACGCTCAGAAGCGAACTCCAGGAGGAACCATGAAGATGCGGATCGGTGTAATTAAAGAAGACTCGCTGATCGAGGCGAGAAAGGATAGTCCCGATGGTGGCTGTCTCGGCCTTCCCACGCAGGTCATGGCGCGAAAAATCAAAGGTGAAGCGCGGTCCGACGTAACTCTTTTGGCTTACCGTGAATTTATCGCCCAGGCTGACCGGCGGAATGCCCGGCACGACCACTGAATTCACCGGTATATTTCCACTGCGCGGAATAATTTCGAGACCGCCGCCGATATCCATCGAATTGAGCGACGACTCGTGCACTTTGATCAGCACTTCCTCCTGAGTCTGATCCACGATCGGCCGCAACGCCTTGACGCTCGCCCAGTCAAAAATTCCGAGATCGTACAAGTCGCTTTCAGACTGAAGGAAATGCCCTTCGCTCAGGGGCTGGCCCGGCTTGATCTGAACGCCGGCGAGCGATTCTATGAAGTGCGTCTTGGTGTCTTTGGCGCCGAGCAAAACGACGTCGCTCACGCGCGCCTGCGGACCTTCCTCCACGGTGTAGGTGACGTTCATCTTGTGCGGATTGTCGGAGGACGTAGTGACCGATGACCTCAGATCGGCATTCAGGTACCCAAGATCAAGGTAGGCAGCCAGCAACTGACTCCGGTCCGTGTCCAGCAGTTTCTGCGAGTAGGTCTTTCCCGGCTGGAGATTCAACGGATATTTCTTGGTGAGCGCGGCCAACGTCTGCGTCTTATTGCCGACAACCGTCAGCGTGGCGACTTTATCTTGTGGTCCCTCGACAATCTGAAAAGTCACGTACACTTCCGGCTTGAAGTCTTCCACCTGCGGCCGGATCGAGACGCCCGCGAATCCTGAGTCTGTGTAGAGCTGCGTGATTGAATCTACGCTCTTGCGCAATAATTGATCGCTATAATCACCGTGCAGAAACAGAAATCCTTTCTTGACAAATGCGCGGCCCCTCAGCTGCTTGTCCGTAAAATAATCGTTCCCGTCGAAATACACGCCCTTGACGCGATGCCTCGATCCGGGACTGACCTCGTAGACAACGTCTATCGCTTCGGATCGTTTGTCTACGCGCGAGTCCACGGTGACGTCAAAGTATCCTTTGTTCTGAAAGTAGGACTTCAGATTTCGTTGGCCTTCGTCAACCAAGTCCTGGTCAACCGTACCTTCCTCATAGATAGGAATTAATCGCCGCATGGTGCGCTTGGAAATCCGTGTGCCGGCGACTCGAAGCGATACTTGCGGCCCGATCGTCACGTCAAACGTGACGTCCACTCGATTGGATGCCGAGTCGTAGTTCGCCGAGGCCAGACGCACAGCCGGCGCCAGTTGGCCGTCTTTCCTCAGATGTGCGCTGATGAAATCGATGGATTTGGTGGCACGCGGTTCCGAAAACTTTTGGCCTGACTTTAGCGACACTCCCTTAACTCTCGCCCATACGCTTCGTAGCGCGGCGCGCAGTCCCGCGCTTCGTTCGTCCGATAGACCCTTAAAAGCGATATTACCTATCCTCGCTTGTTTGTTGAGCGCACAGTGAAAGATCAAGTTCGCGATACTGTGCGCGTCATCGTGTTGTACTTCGGCGAGCACCTCCGACGCAAAGTAGCCCTGCTTATGAAGAAAAGTCAGCAGTCCCTTTTCCCCGCCGGATTCAAGTTCCGCGAAGTATGGGGATTGTTCGGGAATATCGACGGCCTGCAGCAATGCGGTATAGGGAAATCGTGTGCCTGTCCCGGGAAATTGGATGATCCCCACATATTCCGCCGGCTGCAAGATGAACAGAACGCGAATGCCGGTCTCTTCGGGCTGAGTGTTGACCTGTACCTCGGAAAAAAGATGCGTCTGCTGCAGCGCCGTGACGCTTGCGCGGATTGAGTCAATTGAGAATGGCTTCCCGGCCTCTTGCCGAATCAGATTGCGCATCGCTTGAATATTCACACCGTTCCGAGCTGAAACCTCGATGCTCGACACCGTTTGGCCTTCGAAGCCTGCGTAGGAATTCGGCTGTGCCTGCTGGGCAAGAAGTGGCGGAGCCGCGAGAAGCAGAAACAGAAGATATAGGAATACGGATGCGAACCCAATTCCGCGCGGATCACACTGCATATTCATCCGCACACGCCGGCTTCTCACCTAATCGCCGCCTTGCTTGCCGTTCGCTTCTATTTCGTGATCGGCTTCTGCGCCCACCAGCAAAATGATACTGGCGAAATAAATCCACAGCATCAGCACGATCACTCCACCGAGCGTTCCGTAGATTGCGGGGTACGACGAAAAATGCTGGACGTAGACATTTAAAGCCATCGTTGACGCAACCAATGTGAGAACGACGAATGCCGTGCCGGGAGAGAGCCAGCGCCACGTGCGCTTCCCCGCCGGCAACAGACAATTCATCAGCTCCACTCCCACGTACAGCAGCGCTAACATGACGATCCACCGAACGACTTCCCAAATGTCGCGCGGCAGGTACCACGACCTCACCGACAACGGCATCATTCCGACTCCCCAGCGACCGAGCACGACGAGACCGAAGCACGCCATTGCAAAAATCGCCGCCAGAAAAGTGGCGCCAGTGGCAATCACGCGCTTGCGCAAATACGAGCGTGAATCGCGACATCCATGAGCCACGCTCAAAGATTCCATCAGGCTCACGAATCCCGACGAAGCACTCCATACGGCTGCTATAAGACCGAACGACAGGATCCCCTTCGATCCGCTCGCCAAACTCATAATGGTGGAGAATACGAAGCGACGTGACTCAGTCGGGAGATAGTCTACTATCCAAGTCGCAAAAGACTTCCAGACGGTGGTTGAGGGCAGCCACCCCACGACAACGGACAGAACAAGAAAGAAAGGGAAAAGCGACAGGGCGAAGTAAAACGACATCTGAGCGGCCATATCAAAACAGTCGTCCATTTGGATTTGATTCCAAATCCGCTTGAGGGCTGAGGCCGCTCGCCGAGGTTCAATACTTTGTTGCACAAGCTCATTCATATTTCCAGTCACTGAGACCGCGTTAGTCTACTCGCCGCCGCGGGAGGGGGCCATCCCTGAATCCCTGTACCATTGCCGTTTGATGTTAATTGACCGCGCCTCGATGACCCGCAAGTACGTCGCGATTCGAAAGGCACGTGCAGAAGCAGAATAAACAAGTTCGTCCAAGCAAGGAACGTTCTAAGGAAAATTTCCATTCAAGGCAGGTAGTTCCCTGTATTCTCCAGCGTTTCGATTCGTGCTATCTATCGCTGTCGTTGGATTGTGGCCCCGGTTGGCCCTGGGCGGAGGTTACAACGGAGGCATTTTATGAACTCGGATCAAGTCCAAGGCAAGTGGAAGCAGGTTTCGGGAAAGGTGAAGGAGAAGTGGGGGAAGCTGACCGATAACGACTTGGATGTGATCGCCGGCAGAGAGGAACAACTCGTCGGAAAAATTCAGGAGCGGTACGGAATCGCAAAGGAAGAGGCTCAGGAGCAGGTGACGGAATTCAGCAAAACCGTGCGATTCGATTACTTACCGGATGAGACCGATTCGACAGTTACGGCTGAGAGAGCTCGCGGAGTGTCCGGCCGTTGACGGAATGTGCCTATTATCGATTGCAAGCAGAATAGAGATCGTTTCTGAATCGAACGGTAAACGCTCAGTCTTAAACTACTTACGAACGCCAAGCGCCCCGCGACCGTCGCGGCCGGCTCTCGGTTAGGACCGCTTTCGGTGAGCACGGTTGAAGATACGCGTGCTGCGAGCTCGAGTGCACCTTCGGAAGATCTTGCAAAGCGTTTGGGACCAGCATTTGATACAATCGCGCGCGCGAAGCGGGCGTGAAGTATTGGTTGTGATAATGCGGTTGTGCGCGACAGGCGCGCATGCCGAACGCGAGGCCGTGAGCGAGTATGCAGCTGCGGCACATAGTCGTCGCTATAGCAATCCTGGGTAGCTCCCTGCCCGCAGCGGCACAAAGCACGTTGGCCCGCATCTCTAATATTGCGTCGAGGCCCGTTCGTTCGAACGAGGCCGCGGACCGACGCACCTTCGGCCGCACACCGCTCGGTTCACCGGCTCTACCCGCACGCGATCGCTCTCCGTTCACTCCGCTCGCCTCGCCCATCGCCAACGGGTACACACACGAACATAATCTGGAGATTCTGCCAAAGTTCGAAGAAACACAAACGCTATTCATGTCGCATTCAAGCGTGCTGTTAGCCGCTTTCGCAGGCGGGCACGTGCGATTGGCAGGATTTGGAAGCACTCTGGTGATGGGTAATGTCGAACTCGGGCCATCGGGAGCTGCAGGCCTGCTTGATTTCCATCCGTGGAGGCACTACCAGCCCGGCGATCCACGCTCCGTGGGATCTTACGGAGTCAGTCTCGGGCTTCACCTGGGGCGGGAGTCTCAGGCCGGGAATCCATTCGGAATTTGGCGATGCGTGACACGACTTATCGCCGAAACCCGATAGCCTCTTCTTTGTCCGCCATGGGGCGTCTGAGCTTGCTTCGGCCTCTACGTACAGTTGAATCTACGCACAGTTGAAATAGCCGATGGCGCGCATCATTTCGACCGCTTCGTAGCGGTTCGTCGCTTCCAGTTGACGGATGATCCTGCGGACATGATTTTTCACGGTGAACTCAGATAAATTCAGACGTGAAGCGATTTCCTTGTTCGTTAACTTCTGGAAAAGCAGCTCGATGAGTTCGTGCTGGCGGCGTGTTAGGTTGTACTTCGGCTCGAGCGCAGCAGGGGCACTCGGCTGAAGTGCTTGTCCAACAACGTGTTGAAAGAGAGTGAAGCAAAGGCGCGGAGGACACACGGCTTCGCCTTGAGCCACACGACGAACAGCGGCAATGACGTCTGAAGCAGACGCATCCTTCAAAAGATAGGCGGTTACGCCTGCGCGAACCGCATCGAGGAAGACTTCACGATCTTCATTCATCCCGAACAAGACAATCTTGAGCGGGTGTTCCCCGGGCTGCTTTGAAGGCAAGACGTTCAAACCCACGGAGCACAGCATTTGGAGCGAATCGATCAAGAGGACTTGGCAACGATTCGCGGCCATCTCGCGGGCGGCTATTTCGGGCGAATCGCTATGGCCTGCGACGGCCAGGTCGGATCGTTTCTGGAGGACCCGGAGTAGCGCCTCCCGCAGCAGACGATTTTCCGCCACCAAATACACGATGACGCGATCCAACTCGAGGCCGTCAGTGCTCTTCTCTACGACCGATTCCGTGTCAATCTGGGGCATTCTAGAACCTCGCATCCGAGCCGCAAATCTCCAAGAAAGAGCTTACCGTCTGGACCAAGTGCCATAAATAGAGAATTTAGTGTACTAAACCGGAAAAATCAAGTTAGAGGAGAGTATATGCGCCTTGACTGTCACGGTATACGTGATTGTCGTTAAATTGCACACCTTGAACTACTTTACCCTCCGGCGTTCTAGTCCTGCCACCTGACCGTTTGGGTCCCCGCGCACCCTCTGGGGAGTGTGCGCTCACGCGGCATTGGCTCCCTGGTGTGGGTGCCTAATTGGACCTTACATTATTCCCGGCGCCACCGAATACTCCCTCCATAACTAAGGAGCCGCCAATGGGGAACGCCATTCGCGTTTTGGTAGCCAATCGACCGAAGTTGATGAGAGATCTCATCGTCAGCATCGTCGCGGAGCAACCAGATATGGAACTGGTAGGAGAGGTCTCCGAGGAAGAAGAAGTGGATATCGCCGAGCGGATTCGGCAAACGATGCCGGATCTCGTGGTGGTGGCGCTCGACGATCCAAAACGCCGCCCAGAGTTGTGCGACATAGTCTTGAGCCAGTACCCGGGGACGAGTGTGATTGCAGTGCCTCCGCAGGCAAATCGCTGCGTGTGCTACTGGACGGTCAACAACGTCGAGTCGCGCGACATCGAGCTTTCCGAAAGGGGTTTCCTTACAGCGGTGCGCGACATGGCTGAACGCGTAGGGGCTAAGCATTGATACACGCCATTTTGAAAACAGAGGGAGCTCGCATGCATCGCGCGTTGAAGGTCGGGATATTTCTTGCGCTGTTCTTGGGTGCCGTGGCGATTGTCCCGGCAAACGCGCAGANNGCAGAGCCGTTCCACGCGCAATTCTCCAAGCTATCAAGGCAGCGAGCCACTTGATCTGGCGATGAATAACCAAGATCGTGTTGCCGCGGCCGCCGCTCAAATCAAGGAAGTGTTGCTGATTGATCCCGGAATTCTGGTGGAGCTGAAAAGATATGTCGCCAAGGAAGCCACGGACAACGGACAGATTGTGGACGATGCCGCGCTGACGGACGCCGCGATTTTTGATCGTCTCGAGCGGGATGTGCCATTCCGCTCGCTGGCGACGAGGCTGGTCCAACGCTACGGCTATCTGCTGCCGAGCATCAATCCGCTGTCTGATGCGGGAAAGCAGAATGAACTGGTGTTGAAAGAACGGGCCCGGCGAATGGTTCAAGTCGAGGCGCAGGAAGATGCGCAAGCTGTGCTCGACGCGAAGAAGGACGCGGCTCGCGAAGAGACCGAGGGAAAGTGCGACCCTCAGCAGGACAGCACTTGCGGCCAAGCTCCTCCCACGCGCACGAAACGGTCCACCGCTCCGCCAGAAAATCAGCAGCCTTCGGACCAAGACAACCTGCCTCTTCCCGGAGGAATTCCGGGATTTTCGTCTCCGCAACTGATGCGGACTGGGGACAGCTCAACTTCCAACACAGATCTTCGCGGAACGTCGGATACAGCCGCCGCGTTACGGCAATTGGGAATTGGAGGAGGGTCGAACGAAAGGAACGGATTCGACCTCGGGTCGGGCGATGATTCAGATTCGAATGCTCACGTGTCAAAGCTTGCGCAAGGCTTCGCGGGTGCGCAGGGCATGGGGGGCCTCGGGTCGAGTTCGCTGCCACTGCCCCTAGATTTTAGCGGGATGAGCGGCTTGGGCGGATACGCAGACGAGGGCCGAGGGGCGACTTCCTCGACCACGAGTTCCGTGCCTCGTGAAAGCACACCGAAAAATCCACCCCGAAAAAACGGCACGGAAGGCGAACTCTCTCCCGTTTCCATCATCCACAAGGCAAACCCCTACGCCGACATTCCGTCGCTTTACGACTTGTACGTGCAGGCATCCGCAAAGCCGAGAACACTAGAACGCTTTGGTCTGGATGTGTTTCAGAACCAGTCCGAGGATGACACTGCGATTCCGATGGATTTGCCTGTCGGACCCGATTATGTCGTCGGGCCGGGCGACACATTGGCAATTGACGTCTGGGGTGGAATCTCGCAACGAGTATTCCGCACGGTGGATCGCGCGGGGCGGGTGTCTTTGCCCGAAGCAGGGCCGGTGTTGGTGAGTGGCCGAACGCTAGGCGAAGTGCAGGAAAACGTCCAACAGTTGCTGAGGACTCAATTTCGAGATGTGTCTGCGGATGTGTCTCTATCAAAATTGAGGACCGTGCGCGTTTACGTGGTTGGAGATGTCGCGGAACCGGGAGCCTACGACATCAGCTCGCTTTCGACTCCGCTAAACGCGTTGTTCGCGGCCGGCGGTGTCACTCAGAACGGTTCGCTACGCGACCTGCAGCATTATCGTGGGCAGCAACTTGTTGAAGAGGTAGACGCGTACGACCTGCTGTTGCACGGCATCCGTTCCGACATGAAACGGCTTGAAAACGGCGACACTCTCCGTGTGCCACCCATTGGGCCACAAGTGACGATCGAGGGCATGGTCAGACGGCCGGCGATTTACGAGTTGCATGGCGAGACATCACTCGCCGATGCGCTCGAACTGGCGGGCGGAATCCTGCCGGCGGCGGCGTTGCAGCATATCGAAGTGCAGAGGCTTGAGTCGCACAAGAGCCGCACAATGTTGAACGTTGATGTTTCTCCGAACAAGGATGCGGCCGGAGTGGCAGCCCAATTCGCCGCGTTTAAGATTCAGGACGGCGACATCATCCACATTTTCCCGATTGCACCGTACAACGAGAGTGCCATCTATCTGCAAGGCCATGTGTTGAAGCCAGGACGGTATTCGTACCACGACGGAATGAGAGTGACCGATCTCATCGGTTCGTATTCCGATCTATTGCCCGAGCCTGCCGCGCATTACGCAGAGATCGTACGATTGAATCCACCCGATTCTCATCCGAGCGTCGAGAGTTTCGACTTGAGCGCGGCGCTTGCGAATCCTTCCACCGCTCCGACGCTTCAGAAGTTGGACACTATCCGAATCTATAGCCGCTTTGATTTCGAGCCGGCGCCAGTCGTTTGGGTTGGCGGCGAAGTGCGCACTCCAGGCGCCTACCGGACGTCGGGCCAAGCGCGTGTTCGCGATGCGATCTTTCTGGCAGGAGGAGCCGCGCCTGATGCATCAATGGATTCGGCGCAGCTCTTCCGCGTTCAAACTGACGGCACGTTGAAAATCCTCAGCGTGAATTTGGGCGGAGCTTTGGCCGGTGTTCCCGCGGACAATCTCTTACTCGAGCCGCGCGACAAGATTTTGATCCATCGCACCACGGCCAGCATGGATCCCGCCAGCGTGTGGATCAAAGGCGAAGTGGCGAAGCCGGGCAAGTATCCGCTTACGATAAATATGCACGTTCAGAATTTGGTCGACGTTGCGGGAGGCCTGAAAAGAAGCGCAGACCCAACAGTCGCAGATTTGACGCACGTTGGCGAAAGCGATCCGGATCACCGGTTCGGAGAGAGTATGCCCATCTCGCTCGCGGGCGCGCTGAACGGCGATCCGAAAGACAATGCCGCTCTGCATGATGGCGACGTGCTCACGATCCGCGAGAGTGTGGATTGGAGCGATATAGGCGCTTCCATGACGATGCGTGGGGAAGTCCAGCATCCTGGCTCTTACGGAATTCGACCGGGGGAGAGGCTTAGCAGTGTGCTTGAGAGGGCCGGAGGATTTAGTCCAGAGGCCTATCCCAATGGGGTTGTGCTGATGCGAGCTGAAGTCCGGGAACTGGAGATCAAGAGTCGCGCTGAACTTGTTGACCGCGTCAGGCAAGAAGAGGTGTATCTCAAGGCCGTACCTGAAACCGATCCCGATCAAAAGAATGCGAAATTGACGGCAGTCGCACATACCGAATCCACGCTGCAGCAGCTCGAGGCCAATGAGCCGATTGGCCGCGTTGTGATTCACATCGAGTCGAATATGAAAACGTGGAAAAACACTTCGGATGACGTGACGCTTCGCAACGGCGACATCCTAGTTGTCCCCAAAAAGGCGAGCTACGTCACGGTGATGGGAGAGGTATTCAACCCGACGGCAGTGGGTTACCGCCCGGGCCGAAGCGCGAAGTGGTATTTGAGCCAGGCCGGCGGACTCACGCAACTTGCCAACAAAAAGGCGGTCTTCGTTGTGCGAGCCGATGGCTCGGTGATTTCATCTAAAAACAATTCCACATGGTGGAGCGGTGATCCGCTTTCCGCGACACTCAGGCCAGGTGATTCTGTGGTTGTTCCAGAGCTGGCGCCAAATGTTGGACCGCGCAATCTTACGACGCTGCTGACGACCGCCCAAATTGCTGCTTCAGCCGCGCTCACGGCTGCTTATCTGATCAAGTAGCTTGAGAACTTGCGCATGCGCGTGAAAGCGATGGTATTGATGGTAGGTCTGGGTGCGATGACGGCGGCCTTTGGACCAGAGAGCATCTGGGCCATGCCGCAACAGAACGACGTGAAGACAGATGCTGGCGCGTCAACGGCGGCAAAATCGACGCANNCGACGGCAGAGCAAACGACGGAGGGGTCCGCGAAAACAAATTGGTCTCCCTCGCCTCTCCCCGTCCGAAGTAACCGAAACCCGGACGAGCGAGACTCCAGCGCATCGCGCTGGAATTTCAAGAACTATGGAATGGATATCCTCGGTGATCAGAAAGACATTTGGACAAGCCCTACGAAGGTCCGGTTCTCAGATGCAAACTGGCTTATTCCGGCAGCTATGGCTTCGGCAGGCCTGTTCGCAACGGACCATGAATTCAGCCGGCATCTTCCGTCGGACCCGCGAACCATTCAGCGCTACCGAGACATCGCCAATGGAAGCGTGGGCGCACTGGCCGGCATAGGTGGCGGGTTTGCGCTATGGAGCGCGTTCACGCACGACGAACATCAGCGAGAAACTGGATTTCTTTCCGGTGAGGCCGCAATTGACAGCCTCGCGGTGGTTGAAGCCTTGAGTTATGCGACCGGCCGCCAGAGACCTTACCAGGGAGACGGGGGCGGCCATTTCTTCCATGGCGGATCGTCATTTCCTTCCGACCACTCAGCCGCGGCGTGGGCGATTGCGGGTATCGTGGCGCACGAGTATCCGGGTACATTGCCGAAATTCATCGTTTATGGACTGGCAACGGCGGTGAGTCTGTCGCGGATTCAGTCACGCGATCACTTTAACTCGGATGTTGTGATCGGCAGCGGGATTGGGTGGCTGATCAGCCAGCATGTCTTTGCGAAGCATCACGATCCCGAACTCGGTGGAACGGAATGGCCGTCGCTGCGGGAACTAACCGACGAGAGTAAATCATCGGGACCACACAATCTTGGCTCGCCGTACGTGCCGCTCGATAGCTGGGTTTATCCGGCGTTCGAGCGCCTGGCGGCTCTCGGCTATATCGAGACGGATTTCCTGGGAATGCGGCCGTGGACCCGCATCAACTGCGCGGCATTGGTAGAAGAGGCCGGCGACAAAAACAGAACGATGCAACCCTTTTCCCCGGAAGTTAGCGACCTTTACGAGGCGCTGCGGAATGAGTTTCAACCGGATCTCGACGCGGTGGATGGAGACGGCGGCTTATCGGTCCATTTGGAGTCGCTATACGCAGGAGCAACGGAAATCGCCGGTCCTCCGTTGAACGACGGCGATCATTTCGGACAAACCATCATTAACAATTTCGGCCGTCCATACGAGCAGGGATTCAACAGCTATGATGGCTTTTCGGGCTACGCGATTGCCGGACGCTTTACGATATACGTCCGGGGAGAATATCAGCACTCGCCGTTCGCGCCCGCGTATTCCGGTTCCGTGCGAGAGTTAATCGCAACGCTCGACGCCAATCCGGTTCAGCCAGCGAACCCCTTTCTGGCCATAAATCAATTCCGTCTGCTTGACACATACGCTGCGGCCCACGTCGGGGGATGGAATATTTCCTTTGGAAAACAGAGCCTGTGGTGGGGACCGGGCGAGGGAAGCGATTTTCTGCTCAGTGACAATGCCGCACCGTTCTACATGTTTCGAGTCAGTCGCGTCGTTCCGATTGAGCTGCCGTGGATTTTTCATTTGCTGGGGCCAATGAAAATCGATGCGTTCTTCGGCGAGCTTTCGGGCAATGAGTTTCCGCCGCGGCCACTCATCCATGGAGAGAAGATTAGCTTTAAACCGACGCACAACTTGGAATTGGACTTCGCACGAACGGTTGAATTTGGAGGCGTGGGTCGCCCGTTGACTCTGGGTTCGCTATTTCGAAGCTACTTCGTTGTGGGTTACGTGGATAACGCAACGCCGGCAAACGATCCAGGAATACGAACGGGAGGGTTTGACTTTACGTACCGTATCCCGTACTTGCGCGACTGGGTGACCGTATACTTTGATATGGCCTACAGGCCGGTAAAGGCTGGTTTCAATCCTGGCTTCTACGTGAGCCATTTCCCCGGAATACCCAAGTTGGATTTTCGAGCCGAGGCTGTGAACTCGGATACTTATCTGACTAATCCGGGCGAGTACCTTTATTTCGACGGCTTCTACCACGACTTATATACGAACCACGGAAACCTCATTGGGAGCTGGATCGGCCGACAGGGACAAGGCGAGCAAGCCTGGAGCAACTACTGGTTTACGGCGCGCGACCGGCTCCAAGTCAATTATCGCCACGAAAAGGTCAGCGCACAGTTCATTCCCGGGGGCGGCACATTGACGGATGTTGGAATCCGCGCTGATTGGTGGGTCCGCCCGCGAATCGGGTTATCCTCGCAAGTGCAGTATGAAGTCTGGAATTTCCCGGTGCTTCATCCAGGCGCCCAAAGAGACATTGCGACTACACTGCAAATGACGATCAAACCGCCTGACCGGTGGTTTGAGAAGAACCGGCACGAGAGCAGCGCGGACCAAGGGGTAGATCAGCCATCAGCAAAGGAGAAAGCGGGATCGTGAAAACGCGTTCCGACACAACCGGAAACGGCATAGATGAAACGCAACTGATTGTGTCTGGTGTCTCGACAACAATAATTCCCGGTTCCGGGCGATCGCTTGCCTCGGCGCGGCGCGATGCCGTACTCGAAAAACTGCGCTATGCGTGGTTAAGAAGAGCGCGGCTTCTGCGATTTTTCATTTGGGGCGCAGTCATCAGCCTCATCGTGGCGTTCCTGATTCCGAACCGCTACAAGGTTATGACGCGATTGATGCCGCCCGATCAATCGAACAACGCAGGGATGGCGATGCTCGCGATGCTGAGCGGTAAAGCGGGCGGCGCAGGTGGCGGAGGCGCAGGCGCTATCGCAAGCGACTTGCTCGGTTTGAAGAGCCCCGGCGCTCTGTTCATAGGCGTGTTGCAGAGCGCGACCGTCGCCGACCGGCTGATCGATCAGTTTCAGTTAAAAAAAGTATACGGAACGAAATACGACGAAGACACACGAAAGGCCCTGGCCGCACACACCGAGGTAAATGAAGAAAAACGCAGCGGGATCATCTCCATCGAGGTCACCGACCGCAATGCACAAAGAGCGGCGGCGATGGCGGCCGCTTATGTGGATCAACTTAACCTGCTCGTCGTGCAATTGAATACTTCGGCCGCGCACCGCGAGCGCGTTTTTCTCGAAAATCGCCTTCAGGCCGTCAACACCGATCTCGAGCGAAATGAAAAGGAATTTGGTGATTTTGCGAGCAAGAATTCCGCGCTTGACGTCCGCGAAGAAGGAAAGGCGATGCTCGACGCGGTCGCCTCATTGGAAGGACAGTTGATCGCCTATCAATCCGAACTTCAAGGACTGCGTCAGATTTACAGCGACGGCAACGTCCGCGTTCGTTCGGTGCAGGCCCGTATCACCGAAATCGAGAAGCGTATTGGAGACATGAATGCCGGGGCGAAGAATCCTGGCGCGGCGCCGAATGACCAAAGTGCCGGGGCGAACAGTCCGAGCCCCGATCCAAATAGCGACGCGCAACGTGACACAGTCTTTCCTTCTATTCGGAAACTTCCGTTGCTGGGCGTGACCTACGCCGACCTTTACCGGCGAACGAAAGTGCAAGAGGCCGTTTTCGAAGTTCTTACTCAACAGTACGAATTAGCAAAAGTCCAGGAAGCCAAAGAAACTCCCAGCGTGCGGGTGTTGGATCCGGCGAAAGTTCCGGATCATAAGGCGTTTCCTTCGCGCCTCGCAGTTCTGCTGATCGGCACGTTTTGTTCGGTTCTTGTGGGTCTCTTCTGGGACGCGAGCCGAGAACGGTGGGAAGCGCTTGACGAAGCCGATTCGCGCAAAGTATTTGCGCGCGAAGTGTGGCATGACATGCGAATCGATTGGGACCAAGTGCGCAATCGAAGATCCGGCAATGGAACGAACGCCGCCGTCGAAGTGAAACACGAAGATCCGGACTGGCCCAATCGAAACGGCGGCGATTCCAACAACGGCCAGGGTAAGTAGCGGGATGCGTTCATGAATGGCGACAGCTGGACTGGGCACTTGAAGACGGCGGTGGCGCCCGCGGTGACACCGAGCGCCCGAGAGAGACGCCGCGCGTCGAATCCATCGAGACTCGTCGAAACTGGCCGCAACAATCGGCCGCAGTGGGACCAGCTAACCGCCGTGCTTCTCGATCTAGCGTGCATCGGATTGAGCAGCGTTCTCGCGTATCAGTTGCGAATCGCCTCGATCCACTCTCCGGCTTCGCTTTTCGCTATTCGTCAAGACGAACGGGCGTACGGCGCATTCGTTATCTTGTACGCAATTCTCGCCGTGCTGATTTGCCACAGTGTGGGACTCTATCGAGGAACATCGCGGCTTTCCGACACGGAAGTGGCTGATCGAGTCTTCCGAGCCGTGTTTCTGGCTACGACTCTGTTAGTCGCATTCGTGTATTTCTCCGGAGTGCGGTCTGTCTCGCGGCTTCTGGTCGTGTACGTGGGCGTGTTCAATTGGCTTTCGATGACGTTGTGGCGCGTTGTCCAGCGGCGTCGAGCGGAGAAGACTACTGGCGCCGGATTGCGCACACGAAACGTTTTGATCGTGGGCGCCGGCAGAGTCGGTAAGGAACTAGCGGCACTGTTTGAGAGTCATCCGCACTGGGGATACCGCGTAAAAGGGTTCGTGGATCAAAACGGCGATGGCTCGCCCCAAATTCTTGGCCGGCTCGAAGATATCGGAAATGCGATTCGCGCGCATTTTATAGACGAAGTTGTGATCACAGTTCCAACCAGAAGAAATTTGGTGAAGTCCGTGGCCATCGAGGCCAGGAAACTGCGATGCAATCTCAAGGTCGTGCCCGATCTCTATGACGGCCTGGGTTGGTTCGCTCCGATCGAATACGTCGGCCAGTTCCCTGTGATGGAGTTGTACGGCGAGCCGATCCCGTCGCTTGGACTTTTGGCCAAGCGCAGCATGGACGTCGTCCTTTCCACGTTCTCACTGATTGTGCTGTCTCCAGTGATGGCGGCTGTGGCCATCGCGGTGCGCATGGATTCGCCCGGAAGAATCTTTTACAACTCACGCCGCGTCGGGAGAAAAGGGCGAGCCTTCACCTGCTACAAGTTTCGCACCATGATCATCGAAGCCGACAAACACAAAGCTCAACTGCGCAGTCAAAACGAACGCTCCGGCCCGTGCTTCAAGATTCAGAACGACCCGAGAATCACCAACGTCGGCAGGTTTCTCAGAAAATATAGCCTCGACGAACTTCCGCAATTCTGGAACGTTCTGCGCGGCGATATGAGTCTCGTTGGCCCAAGGCCCCATCCCACCGACGATTTCGAGCAGTATCGCCTGGAGCACTACCGGCGGCTGGACGTAAAGCCCGGCATTACGGGGCTCTGGCAAGTGACCGCACGGCGCGATCCGTCTTTCGAGACGAATATGGCGCTCGATCTTCAGTACATCGAACACTGGAACCTCTGGCTCGATCTTGAAATTCTCTGGAAGACGCTCCCTGCCACTTTGCGGGCTGAGGGTTGCTGAGGATTCCCAACAATGCCGACCATTGTTGACGGCCCGCTTCCAACTTCAGCCACCACTGCCAAGCCGGCGCCAAGGTTAAATCACGTTTCGCGGCCCGTGCGCATAGCCCGCGTGATTACGCGACTGAACCTCGGCGGGCCGGCTGTTCACGTCGTCCTGGCAACAAAGCATCTCGCTGCTCTTGGATTCACGACGACTCTGATCACAGGAAAGCTGGCGCCCGGCGAGCGTTCCGCCGACGAATTGATTGCAGAACTGGACGAGGCTCCCGTGCTCATCGAGCAATTGGAACGCGACCCTTCGTTTGCGAAAGACGTGACGACACTCCTGCAGTTGATTCGAATCTTCAGGAGACAGCGCCCCGACATCGTGCATACACATACTTCGAAAGCGGGAGCGTTGGGGCGGATAGCGGCATGGATTGCCGGAGTTCCGATTCGCGTGCACACGTACCACGGCCTCGTATTGGCAGAACATTTCTCGGGAGGGCGATCGCGGTTTTACATCGAACTCGAGCGCTTCCTCGCGCGGCTGAGCACCCGGCTCGTTGCGATCAGCCCCAAACAAAAAGCGGATCTCGAGACACATTTTCGGATTGCGGCAGCGGAAAAGATTGAGTGCATTCCATTGGGGCTCGACCTCGAGCCGTATTTGATGCGGCGAGCGCCGTCGTTTGTGCTGAGGAGCGAATTCGGGCTGTTGGCAAGTGACAATCTGGTCGGCTGGGTAGGGCGGCTGGCGCCAATTAAAGATCCGTTTCTTCTCGTGGAAGTCGCGAGACGCGTGGTGGACGCAATGCCCACGTGTCACTTCGTCGTCGTCGGCGATGGTGAACTTCGCAGCGAACTTGAGGACGCGGTGCGACAAGCCGGTCTAACCGACAATGTTCACCTGATCGGATGGCGCACGGACCTTGCCGAAATTTACAGCGATCTCGACCTTGTGATCCTGACTTCGAAGAATGAAGGAACGCCGCTCGTGCTCCTTGAAACGATGGCATGCGGCAAGACGTTTGTGGCGACGGACGTAGGCGGAATTCCGGATCTCACTGCCGGTGAGTACGAAGAGCGTGAAGCCGTAAGGTATTTCGAAAACGCCGCGCTGACCACGCGATCGGCAACCTCCCTGACGGCGGCGACCCTTCGATTGCTCGGGGACCCACAACTCCGGCAAAAAATGTCGGAAAAAGCGCGTGAATTCGTATCCGCGCGATTTTCCGCAAGCCGGCTGGTTGGGGATCTCGCGGCTCTTTATGAGAGTTTGCTCCAGGAATCGGGTATGGCCGTTCGCGCCGTCACGGCTCGTGAGGTGTGAACAATCTCGGTGCAGTCGTCGAAATTAGTCAGGCAGTGAACGAGACGCGTACATGATCTTTACGAAACTCACGCGTTCTTCGGCCGCGCTGGGCGTGGCGGCAATTGCCGTGAGCGCTGTCACATTTCTGAAGACCATGCTGGCTGCGCGGTACTTTGGCGTCAGTGGCGCCATGGACGCGCTGAACGTTGTGATCGCACTGCCGAATCTTGCCGGCGGGATTTTGCTCGGCGCTCTGCAGGCCAGTGTTGTCCCCGTATTAATCGAGTACTACGAAAAGGGCAAGCCCTCCGATGCGCGCAAATTAATCATCCGGACAGCTTGGAAAGTGTCAGTGGCAGCGTTGCTGCTGGCGGCGGCTTATTGGTTTTTCAGCCGCGATTACCTGCGCGTGGTGGGCTCCGGACTGGACGAACTCAACCGGTCACTGGCCGTTCAGATGCTTCCGTGGGCAGCAGTAGTTCTGCCGATCAACGCGTGCATCGCAGTATTGAGCTGCCTGCTGATGGCGCGAGAGAGACTCGTCGTGCTGGCGTATCTGCCTTGTACTTCGTCCGCGCTGGCAATCGTCTTTCTCGTCTTAGGGCATAGCATGGGTACTCCTGCGTTGGTTTACGCCCTGGCTGTCGGATGCTTGCTGCAACTCTTTATCCTGCTGGCTATGGCAATGCGACTGTGGGGCATTCGGCCCGATTCTTTACGGTCGTCTTCCTTCAAACATCCCCAGTTACCCGCGGCATTTTACCCGTTGCTTCTGGCATCGAGCTTTGGACTTACAAATATGATCGTAGACCAAGCGTTCGCGTCGCCTCTCGGTCCTGGAAGCGTGACGGCGCTGACCTATGCCATCAGCTTGAACAGTCTACTCTCGCAGGTGACGATTTTCGCCGCAGCAACCGTGCTCTTCCCGGTGTTTTCGAGAATCTCCGCGAATCAGCGGCCCGACGAACTGAGGAATCTACTGCGCCGGGTGTTTGAAGCGGGCGCCATGATTTTCTTTCCGTTGACTGTAGGAGTTCTCGTATTGGGCCGGCCTCTTGTCTGGCTCTTGTTCGGCCATGGCGAATTTGGAATCGACGCCGCGGGAATTACAGCGCGAGCGTGGTCAGGTTACGCTGTGTCTCTTGTTCCGTTTTTTTGGGGCATCGTCCTGACGCGGGTTTACCACGCACTGCAAAGACCGAGAGTACTAGTTTGGGCCGGGATGTTGGGATTGGTGCTGAACGCCGGCCTTGACTATGTTTTCGCGAGGATTTGGGGAGTAATGGGAATCGCACTGAGCACCTCGACGGTCTACGTTGCGGTGACTGCGCTTCTTATTTGGAGAACGCAGAAAGATGTGGGCTCAGTGGTAACGCCGCCGGTCGTTAGCACCGCCGCAAAGGCTTTCTTTGCGAGCATCGTGCTTTGGATCGAGGTGAAAGCGCTAAGAATACCGTTTGATTTCTCTGCCGTCTCGAAGATGAGATTATTGATATGGGTGATTTTCGCCGGAGTTGTGGCGGCGGGCTCGTATGTAGGAATCGGAGTGCTGCTGAAGATGCCGTTGCACTTGCTGGTGCGCCGCCGGTCGCGCGGGGATATCTCCACCCCTGGCGCTCCTCTTGTAATCGCAGAACTTGAGACTAGTGACCTCAGCGTGAAGTGAGGACGAGCTTGAAACCCGAACTTATTAACGTTCTTTGCTGCCCCGAATGCCAGGGCTCTTTGCACCCTCACGACCTCCAGGAGAAAGACGGTCGGTGGCAATCCGGTTCCTTGGAATGCCAATGTGGCCAACGCTATCCGATTCGCGATTTTATTCCCCGCTTCGTCACCGACGACGCGTACGTGGATAACTTTAGCTATGAGTGGACCATTCACTCGAAAACGCAAATCGATTCGCGGGCTTCATCCCGGTCGTGGACAACATTCTTCGAGAAGACCGGGATTACGCCTGAGAGCCTCCGAGGCAAGCGTGTGCTCGATGTCGGAGTCGGCTCCGGCCGGTTTGCCGATGTCGCGAGCAAGTGCGGCGCCGACGTAATCGGGATTGATCTGAGCTTTTCGGTGGATGCGGCGCGCCGCACGTTCGAATCGCGCGACAACGTCCAACTCGTCCAGGCCGATGTGTTCAGGCTGCCGTTTCGGCCCGGCACCTTCGACTTCATCTATAGCATCGGCGTCTTGCACCACACACCCGATTGCCGCCGGGCGTTCGAACGCCTGCCCCGATTGCTGGTTTCAGGCGGCCAAATCGCCGTGTGGGTTTACGCGTCTGATCTGAAACGGCCGTCAATGGCCACGAAAAAGTTGAGTGTGAAAGATCGCCTGCGCCTGGCCGCGCATCGATGGTCCGTCATGGCTTCGGACACGTATCGCGTGATTACAGTGCGGCTCAATAAGCGGTTGCTGTATCTGATGTGCTACGTTGCCGTGCCCTACGGTCCGGTGTCGCGCGTGCCACTGCTTGGAAATCTTTTGAAAGTGGCTCTGCCAATGAGCAGCGAAAAAAAGGCCGCGTGGCGAGTCCTCGACACATTCGATTGGTATTCGCCGCGCTACCAATCCAAACACACGTACGAGGAAGTCATGCAATGGTTCAAGGCCTCGAATTTGACCGATATCACGGCGAACGAACAATGGCCCGTCGCCGTCCGCGGCACGCTCGTGGCAACTGAGAAGGCGAAGGGAAACGCAGCGTGAAACGGCGAATACGCATCGCCTTCTTTATCGGTTCGCTCGACCGGGGCGGAGCGGAGAACCAACTGCTCCATCTCCTCGGGCGCCTCGACGCGACGACCTTCGATGTACATTTGATTCTTTTGCATGACGCCGGAAAGGAACGCGCGGACGGTCTGGTGCCGCGCATCACGGTTCTGGACCATACCGATGAATCATTCCGATATCCGGGAGGGAGGCTCGCGCGCGCCAGCCGTACGACGTGGAAACTCCAGCGATGTTTGCGGAAAATTCAGCCGGACATTCTGCACTGTATTCTGCCGACAGCCTGTGTGCTGGGCGTCGCTGCGGGACGCTTCGCTGGCGTGCCCCAAATAATTTGTAGCCGGCGCGCCCTTGTGGAGAGTTATCGCTCTGCCGGAGTTCTCACCTGGAGCGACCAACAGGCCATGCGTCGCGCCGACATCGTTTTGGCAAACTCCGCCGCTGTCTCGCACGAGCTCTGTCGTAGGGACGGCATCCGTCCGGAGCGGGTGCGCCTGATTTACAACGGAGTTGATGTGCAAGCCTTCCAAGACAGTTCTCCGAACGGTCTGCGAAGCTCGATCGGTGCCCCACGAGAATCGGTGTTGATCGGAACCGTGGCGAATTTCTTCGCCTACAAGAGGCATGTGGACCTCGTCGAAGCTGCGCGCATGCTTGTGCCCAAGTATCCGGCCGTACGATTCGTTCTTAGCGGACGCGAAGAGGGAACGCAGAGCATGGTTCGCGGCGAGATCGAGCGGCACGGCCTTCAGCCGTACTTTAGCGTGCTGGACGAGACGCCTAATGTTGTTCCTCTGTTCAAGTCTTTGGACATTTACGCCTGTTCATCCGAAACTGAGGGGTTCTCGAACGTATTGCTCGAGGCGATGGCTGCTGGAAAACCCGTTGTTGCTACTTCGGTTGGCGGAAACCCGGACGCAGTTGCAGATGGAGTGACAGGAATTCTGGTCCCACCTCGCGATCCAGCTAGAATGGCGTCGGCGCTAGAGACACTAATCAATAACGCTGATCTGCAGCGGCAAATGGGCAGAGCGGGATTGCGGCGGGCAGCAGAGAAATTTTCGCTCGATGCGATGGTGCAACGGCACCAGGAACTTTATTCTTCTTTGTCACGAGCGTAGCGTAGGAATTTTATGCTCACATCAGCGACTAGCTTATTCGGCGTGACGCTTTTGGGCGCTCTCGCGCTTTTTACCGTAATCCGTCCTCGCCTGGCGCTGATGTGTTTCGTGTTCTGCGTGCCCTGCCCCGGGCTGCCGGATGTGCTGGGCTTCGATCCGCGATTGTACTGGGCATTCTTTCTGGGTGTCTGCGCTCTCTACGCGCGCCTTACCAGCGGGGAGGCAAAACTGCCGCGGCTCGCGGTTCTCGCGTGGCTCGGGTTCGTATCTCTCGCGGCGATCATCATCTGGCAGAACCATTTCGGCCTCGACAGCGAAGACCTCGAGAGCGCGTACTCGTTTTTTCGATACTTCACCGCTGGCAGTTTGGTGTTCTTCGCCTTCCGGCAGCTTGTAACGACCCGCGAAGAAATGCTCCGTTTCATTCCTGTGTTCGCATCTTCCGTCCTCTGCGTAAGCATCGAAGGCCTCTGGGAGGCGATCCATAGTTATGCGGTGGGCGGCGGCGGTCGAATCGAAGGGTTGTTCGGAAATCCGAATTACCTGGCGGGGTTTCTCGCCCTCAGCGTTTCAATTCTCTTGTTGCTCCGCCGTTACGGATTAACTCCGGATCGAGTGCGGACGCGCAAGTTGCTCACGGTTGCGATCGCCGCCGGGACGTTGTGCTGTATATCGACTCTTTCTCGAGGCGGCATCACCGCGCTCATTCTGGGAATTTCGTTGAACTGGTTCTTTTTAATTAATCCGACGATGAATTTGAAGCGTCTCGTTGCGGCATTGATCCCCGCGGCGGTCACGGTAGTGATCCTGACCACGGGACAATTGATGTCCGTCCGCTTCCGAGTGACTTATTCGGACGATCCGAACACACTGGATTCCGCGACGGTGAACCAAGGTGTCGAGGATCTTTCTCGGCTGGAAGCAGCGCTCTACGCGATTGATTTAATCGAGCAACACCCTGTTTTCGGATCGGGTATTGGGACGTTCGCAGCGACGAATTATAAGAACACGGGAAACTACGTCGCCAATCACGACACTTACCTCGAGATTTTAACGGGCACGGGAGTGGTCGGCTTTTCCCTACTGGCCGGAATTCTATGGGCGCTGGCCGCTGCTTTGACGCCCCCGCAACGAAAATCGTTAGGTGCGGTTCTTGGTGTCACACTGGCCGTGTGTGCGACAACCGATTTAATGCAAGCTCTTGAGTTCTTTGCGGTGCTCGCGCTGGCCCACAGTTTCGTTACGCAATGTGTCGATGTTGAATCTGAAGATTCGATCCGCGACGGCGTCGGCGCGGGCCTTGGCTCGGAAGCGCAGTGGCCGGGTTTTTCCATGAGCCAGGATTGACAGAAGGAATTGCGATGAACACAATTTCGGAACCGGGAGCCACCGATCTCGCAGGGCGGGAATATTGGCAAAGAAATTGGAAAGAGATCGATTTCCGCAGAGCGATGGACCCCCGAGATTCCGGCTTGAACAATTACGTTATCTTGCGGTTCCATGATCTCCTTCGCTCCATTTTTGTTGGCCTGAATCCTCAAGGGAAGAAGTTAATCGAATTAGGATGCGGTTCCTCGGAATGGCTGCCGTATTTGGCCAAGGAATTTGGATTCAAAGTATTCGGTCTCGATTACTCCGAGAAGGGCTGCGAGTTGGCCTCGAAGATTTTGGATGCTGAGGGCATTGACGGCCAAATCGTTGTGGGCGATTTGTTCGCGCCTCCGGCGAGCCTTCGTCAGGCATTCGATGTTGCAGTTTCCTTTGGCGTGGCCGAGCACTTCACGGACACTGCTCGTTGCTTGCAAGCCATGGCGGAATATCTTTTGCCCGGCGGCCACCTGTTCACGCTAATTCCGAACATGACCGGGCTTCCTGGCGCCATCCAAAGACGGGTGGACAAAACCGTCTACGCCAAGCACGTACCCATCGATCGTGCGGCGCTCGAGCAAGCTCACCGCGCGGCGGGGCTGAAAGTGATGTTTTGCGATTATTTTCTGGCGTGCAATTTGGGTGTTATCAATATAGAGAGTTGGAAGAGTCGTCCGTTGATTCATTCAACCGGGGTGCGCGTTCGTTCTGTTCTGAGCAAACTCGTTTGGATCATGGAATCGCGCGTTCCGTTTCTTAGGCCCAATCGGTGGACATCGCCGTATATTGTTTGCTACGCAATGAAACCGTGAGCTAATTAAGTCATCGCTCCGCTAGTCAATTCTGCGTTGCGAAGGCTAATTTCGCGATTGCGTCGAGATGGACTAAACTGGCTCACGAAAAACGGACACGAAGAACCCTGAGCGGCACTCGAGGTATCTAATAAAGCAAATGTGCGGGATTGCAGGATTCATCGATAAGCGCGCCGTAGGCCGCCAGCGCCGGCTTGAAATTGCTTCGCAAATGGCTGCGAGCCTGATTCATCGCGGACCCGACGACGGAGGTGTCTGGGCCGAAGAAAGCAACAGCGTTAGCCTTCGGGTTTCGCCGCCTCGCCATCTTGGACTTGTCACCCGCAGGCCATCAGCCTATGCACTCAGCCTGCCGCCGTTACACGATCGTTTTTAATGGCGAAGTCTATAACCATGCCGAACTTCGCAAGCAACTCGAAACATCAGGCCANNGGTTTCGCGGAAGCTCCGATACCGAAGTAATCCTCGCGGCCATTTCGGAGTGGGGAGTGCAAGACGCGGTTTCCCGTTTTGTCGGGATGTTCGCAATTGCCCTGTGGGACGCGAGCGAGCGGCAACTCTATCTGGTGCGCGACAGGCTGGGCATCAAGCCGC
>PMAA01000019.1 GCA_003152355.1 Acidobacteriota bacterium
CGATCGATCTTGGTATTAGGATTCGGTTTCGGATTGGGATTGCTGAGTTCTAGTTCTTCCATTTTAACTCCGTTGTACTTTCTCGCCGGTTCCCGTCAGAAAACAGGTGGGTTAATTCCGGTTGAAACCGATGTGTAGGGGATCCATTTTCTGATTTTCGAGATGGTATTTTGGGGTACGAAAAACATGTCTCCCGGCTGCAGGTGTAAATCCTCGCTGAGATTTCTGTCTTGGAACATCTTTTTCACGTTAAGCACTTTCACCTCGTCCCAGTCATGCGACACACGATGGAACAGCAATACTTGCGAGTGCTTTGAGTTTTCTGTAAAGCCGCCGGCAATGGCGATCGCCTGGACAAGAGTTGTATCGTCACGCAATTCATATTTCCCGGGGTGCGAAACGTCCCCACCTGCAATGAAATAGGGCTTTTCGAAATCCTTTAGAACGACGTTGATGACTGGATCGCGCAATATTTTTGCGTAATCTGCCTGGAGTAGCTCTCTCAGTTGCGGCACTGTTTTTCCCGCGACGAAGAGATCGCCCACGCCCGTCAGGGTGATGAATCCGTCCGGGTGAACAGTCACGGTCTGGTTGAACTCAGGCGTGAAAGGAAAGTTCAAATCAAAAATATCACCCTTTGAAAGCTCGTAGCGAGGGTTCCTTCGCTGCAGCACGTCCGGCCCATCGCTGGGGGGTGTCGATTCGGCCGGGTCTTGTGTAGCGGTAACCACCGTTGATTTTGATGTTTGAGATTTTTCCTGTGCGCCCGCAGCGCAAAAGAGGGTTCCCGAGAAGATTGCGATCCCAACCAAAGCTAGACAGCCCCTAACAATCGTCATCGTGTACCCTTGTTGTGGTTTAGCATTCATTTCAGCCTCCCGTTCTGCTACGGGTCATTACTACTCTTTGCGGGCGTCAATCTCGATTCCGCAGGATTCCTGCACCGTAGGAAATCCTCAGAGAATGTCAGATTTGGCGCCAAATTGCGGGTAACGATACCGGCCTAACAACAGCATGGGACCGGATGCAATAGCATATCGGAGGCCAGAAAACAGAGTCTAAGCTGCAGCCACGTTTCTGGAACTCACGCGCTCGACCGTGGTCACGTCAATCTCCGCAGCGGCCGATTTGCCCAGTATCGTCACCGAAACGACCAGGCGGAATTGACCTTTCTTGCGAATGAGAATACCCTCGACACCCGCGAGCGCGCCAGACTTGACCCTGACACGGTCGCCGGATTTCAAGAACGGATGAGGTTCTACTCGAATGCCGTTCTCTAACATCCGGCGAAACCCGTTGATTTCCTCTTCAGGGATAACTGCGGAACGCGAGGCGCCGGCCACCAACGAATACACTCCTGGCGTCCTTAGGATGTCGAGCTGCCTTTCAAGTCCGCCTTTGAGAAAGACGTAGCAAGGAAACAAAGGGAGCGACAACTGCTTGTTTCTGTCTTTCCAACGATGCACAGCCAAGTATAGAGGAAGGAAAACCTCGAATCCCTTGCTCGAAAGGATGTTTGCGACGGCCTTCTCGTGCCTATGTCGAGTGTACAACGCGCGCCAAGCAGTATCGGCGTCGTGCTGAACAGCCGCATTAGACATTGATGTGTGCATAGCTTCGCTCTGTAACTTACAGGAGATTGTTTTCCTATAAGCCCGGAAAAGTAAGTGACCGCAGGCCCCACCCGCTATAAACCACTAGGGCTTACTTTAGAATCCTGACTAACAAATTGACTGAACAACTCTCGGTCTGGATCGCGCCGTTCCAGCTGAACTTAATTGGCTGCTCTTGTCATTCAGTTCCGACCGAGATTTTCGCCGTCCGTGCTTTCCTTTTGGCCGGGAAAGATCACTTCGCTAGTCAAAACCGCGAAGCCTCCTAATCCCTTGCCTGCAGCAACTTGCTCAACTCGAAGCACACGACCGTCGAGATGTACCGGCTCAGTTGTAGTGATGTTTCGGAGTGCCACGACCGATATTACGAGCACGATATCGGCCCCTAGCGGGGGACAAACGGCCGTAACCACGAATGCGCCGGTTTCACTTATGTCGCGGCTGCTTCCTTCTCCCCGATGCTCGGCTCCGTTTGCGTCCTTCCAGCTATAAAACACTGCCGCCCGTACCGGATAGCGCCTAGCACTCCGTGCGGACCTTTCGAAGCCCCCCACGATTCCCTCCTGCCGGCCAACTACCAGCCCCTCTTTTAGCGCTCCGCCCAAACTTCTTCGTGAATTTTTCATCCGCTCTTAACGTTCCGCACACAATTCTTCGTAATTCTAGGCGTTCGTCTCACCCGCCGAAGTTACGACGTTGCGGCGAAGCGTACAAGGGTCAGAAAGTACATTGGGGTTGAGATGTCCGTAAGCGAAGTACTGGGAGCGACGTCCGTACCTATACATAGGTACATTTGCATACGTCAGGGCACTAGGTACAAACGTTCACCGGGCTTGGTTCAGCATTAGCAAAGGGGACGAAACCATTAGCAGGATTCCCGCTGTGAGGGATAGTCCATCACGGCACGGAGATTTCGAAAGAATTTCTGGGGACCGCGCTGTCCTAAATCGGTAAGATTTTAGCGTTGAACCGCCCTGAACTACTGAGGCGCGGCCTGGCAGTTTCCGTCCGAGATCCTGTCGTGTTGTCTTCGATTATTTTCGTAGAGGGCGAGCTCAAGCCGGTTTGACGTGCCCAGCTTATTAAATATCCGGAAGAGATAATTTCGCACTGTGTTCTCGCTCAAATTGAGTTGACGCGAGATCGCACGATTAGTCATGCCTTGGCCAATTAAACGAACGACGCCTTGTTCCCTCTTCGTTAATACATTCGAACGGGCGACATTGCCCGCCGAGCTGGGAGCAGTTTGGACCAGATACTCGATGAGAGCCAGCATCTGACTTGTGTTAATCCAAACTTGACCCTGCTGCACCACCTCAATGCACTTGCAGAGTTTCTCAAACGGCTCATCTCTCGAGATGATGCCGTGTGCACCCGCTTGCAAAGTTTCGACGAGCGTGCCACCTACAATCGCGTCGCTCAAAATGATTACCTTAGTCTTGGAACCGGAAACACGCAATTCCCGCGCAGTCTTAAGACCCGTATTGGGTCCATCCTTCAAGTTAACCCCTATTACGGCGACGTCTGGTTGGGCGTCCTTGATTGCATTGAGGACTCCCAGCGAGTCAACGGCCAACGCAGTTACTTTTATCGGGTAGGGACATTCCTTAAATGCAGATGCCATCAACTGACAGCCCATTCGGCTTTCGTCAGCGACCAAGACGTTCGTAGCCGTGCGAGATTGACGTGCTGGAGCCGGCTTAGGGTCTCCTGATAATGCGTATTTTCTAGTCATTTCTTCCCGACTCTCGAAAGACTTCCTGCAGCTTCCTCGATAATTAGCTATATTTAAGCGATTCCTTTGGCCGAAGGCTAACGACGAAGACGTCGTTTCCATGGCAGTTATCTACCACGATAGTCTCCGACGCCAGTTTATGGGCTTTGAACACGACTGTCAATCATCCAAACCCTTACGGCGCACGGCGTTTTCCAGTATTTCTCTACCTGGCGGTGCCTATCCACGACCTAACAAAACCTCTCAGCAGGGTCGCTGCCGCGACGGCCTTTATCTGCTGTTTAATCTACTTCGTTAGTGCGCTAAAAAAGCGCTACTTACCTGGAAAACGCAGCAAGCAAAGCAACCGAAACCTTGGTTTTTTGGGTAAATAACGGAAAAAATCAGCTCTTTAGGGAACATCACTTCCAGGATTGAGACCAATCCATAGCTCCCGGAGCATCGCAGGATCAACGGACAGCTCATATTGCACTGCAATCCGCGTATCCAGTAATCCAGCAATGGCATAGCAAAAACAAAACCGCCTGACTACAGCGGGCGGGGGGCTGATGCACAATGTGAAAGCTTGCACGTAGCTCGCCAAAATCCTAAGAGCGGTCCTGCTGCTGAAACAATAAAAGCTANNAACTCCGGTGGCGCCAGAGTCCATGTTGACGTCCACCACAAGCGAACTGCTCGCCGTGTACGATGAGATGTTATCTGCCGTCCCACCGTTGATGGTTACGGTAGCTGTTGAGCGTCCCGGATTTGTCGTGTCAGGGGTGTACGTTCCCGTGAAAGTCACACCCGGATTCAATCCAGTGTTGAAGAGGTCGTTCTCGTCCACAGTCCCCGTGATCGTCCCTGCACCGTTGGAAACGACTTGGCCGTCGAGATCGAAGGGCAGGTCAGTGCCAGCGGTTGTCGCATATACTCCGTCCTTAATGATTGCATAGTTGCCGACGACGGTTGCGCTGGTAGCTTGAGGCACAACGAAGCCCAAACCCAGATTATTTACATCCAGGTCAAGCATGAGAGCCCCGCCACCACCAGACGTGTTGTTCGGATCCAACGCGTTTAGCGTCGGGTCAACAACGTACACGCCGAAATTGGCGAGTGNNGGTCAAAGCACCGGCCAGTACAGGTGTGCCGTCACCCTCGTTGATGTCGGTGACTCCCGCCGTAAACGTCGATGTGGCATCCGTCGTGAATTGGCCGGCTGCGGCATAGAAACCGAGGCCGACATCTTCAACGCCAGACTGGCCGAAGACGTAACTCCCGGTCAGCGACGCCGCAGAGAAAGATCCCGCAGTGGTGCCCTGTCCCAACATCGACCCGGCCGCGTAGAAAAAGCCATCCGTTTCGATGAGGCGGAAAGCCTCAGGACCTACGACATAATAATCAAACGCGAGCGCGCCAAAGTTTGGGTCGTCGAGGGTTACCGTGCCGCGACCATTCGGGTCAGGTCCTGTAAAGCCGCCCGAGACCGCGAATGCGTAGTGGGGGTTTCCATCGTGNNCGCCAAACACGAAAGCACTGTCGGCGTCATAAGTCGTGAACGCATTTCCGCCGCTCGGGAGTGAAGCTGGGACGGTCTGAAGATCGAGGGAGCCAGACGAAGTGGCATTCGAGTCAAATTCGATAATCAGCGCGTGGTTATTGTTGACAACGGTGAAGCTCAACGTTTCAGGCGCAGCCGTTGTAGGAGTGATCGTGATGGTTCCATGTCCGTCATTTCCCACCGTGTATGCCGCAGTTGCTGCAGTGATCGGGTCTGCGGCGATAACCGACGGCGTGGTTGAATCGAAATAGTCTTGCTCGCCGCCAGTGATGTCGCCTGCACCGTCGAGCGCAACGCTTCCCACCACGCTGATCGGAGCGCCACTCGCGGCGAATCCATTGGCGTAAAAGGTATAGGTTCCCGTCAAGTCTGACGCGGTGGCGATCGGGTTCACTGTCACGCTTGCGGTCGCTGTGACTGAGGACATNNTCGAGCACGTCCAGTCGACGCCTGCGTTCGTGCTGTCGTTCGATACGGTCGCCGCTACCGGTGTGGTGCCGTTAATTTCCAGCGTAGCGGCGGGCGCCGTGGTAATCGAGATCGTCGGCGTCGTTGGTGCCGGCTTGCTACCACCGCCACCGCACGCGGACAG
>PMAA01000109.1 GCA_003152355.1 Acidobacteriota bacterium
AATGTGTCAAGGCGGTCAATTAGAATCCAGGCGACAAGCGCGACTGCTGCCAAGGACACGATCACGATCAGAAACGACCCGAGCGCGCGCGGCACGCGCCAATTTTCGAGCCAGCTTACGATGGGATCGAGAAAGTAGGCCAACAACACGGCGACAAGCAGCGTCACTATAACGCTCGACGCCCAGTAACAGAACGCGATCACGATTCCAGCCGCAATGATCCGTGCGCTCGTCGAACTGGCGCGCACAGTCGCGTTCGCCACAGTAATAATGGGCGTCTGGGTGTCCATAATTTCATCTAAAGATAACACAGACAAAGTGGCCCTCCGGAAGCGCTGAGCGGGAGCGTTGCGTACTCAGCCACGCTGTCGCGCGCGGCAAAATCGCGGTCGTAGCCGGTGTGCTAGACTCGGCATTCACATTTCGATCTCATGAGCAAACAACTTTTCGGCACGGACGGCATTCGCGGTGTCCCCGGAAAATATCCGCTCGACGACTCCACGCTCGAGGGCGTCGGCGCAGCTCTCGGCGTTTATCTCACGTCTCAATCTTTGGCGGGCGCTGCGCAAGCGCGCGTTCTATTCGGCCGCGACACGCGCGAATCCGGTCCGCACATCGAGGAATGCATCGCGCGAGGCTTGGCTGCGAGCGGCGTTGAAACCGTCTCCTCGGGCGTGCTCACGACGCCCGGCGTGGCTTGGCTCGTCCGGAACGAAGGCTTCGCAGCCGGCGTCATCATTTCAGCGTCGCACAATCCCTATCATGATAACGGCGTGAAGCTCGTTTCTTCGGCAGGAATGAAATTCTCCGACGCGACGGAGCTTGAGATCGAACGCGAAATTCTCGCGCAATCTTCGCGCGAGCGCGTTGCCGCGCCGCCTCGTATCCGCACCGACCCGAAGCTCGACGACGACTATCTCGCATCCCTGCGCGCCGACGTTCTCGAAGGCGCGAAATTCGCCGGCCTGAGAATCGTTCTTGATTGCGCGAACGGCGCTGCCAGCCGCCTCGCGCCGCTTCTCTTCCGTTCGCTGGGCGCCGCTGTGATCGCCATCAACGATCAGCCCGACGGGCAAAACATCAACGCCGGTTGCGGCTCGCTCCATCCCGAAGGCATGCAGGAAAAAGTGCTCGAGACGCACGCTTCGCTCGGCGTCGCATTTGATGGCGATGCCGATCGCGCCATTTTTTCAAGCGCATCAGGCCGATTGGTCAATGGCGATGGCGTGCTTCTCTCGATGGGCCGGTACATGCAAGAGCACGGTTTGCTTAAAGGTCCGGCGATTGTCGGAACCACAATGGCGAATCTCGGTCTCGAGCGCGCGCTCGAAAAATCCGGCCTCAAACTAATCCGCACCGACGTGGGCGATCGCTACGTGTTGGAAGAAATGCAGCGGAACGGCGCAAACCTCGGTGGCGAACAATCCGGACACATTCTTTTTCTCGATGACGCGACCACCGGCGACGGAATGTTGACCGCCATAAAAATCGCGTCGCTCGTCGCATTGAAAGGCCCGCTCGATTCGCTCGTCGCCGATCTGAAAATTTTCCCGCAAACTATCGTGAACGTGCGCGTCCGTTCGAAGCCGCCCCTCGATACCCTGCCCGAAATCGCAGCGCTCCTTGCGCAAGCCGAGCGCGAATTGGGCAATTCCGGCCGAATCGTCCTCCGATATTCCGGCACGGAGCCACTCGCTCGCGTAATGGTCGAGGCCGAGCACGACGACGATGTCCGCCGCTGGTCGGAATCCCTAGCCTTCGCCCTCCGCTCCTCCCTCGGCGCAAGCTAAGCGCGCTGAAATATAGGCAACTCCACTCAAGAAGCATTCTTTTGTTCTCAGAGCCCGCGCGCCCCCTCGCCTCGGGGCGGATTGCAATTCAGCGCAGCGATTTAATTCACAACCCTTCGGGCGATGGTCCTAGTGCTCCTAATACAAAAGACTGTAGAACGCAGTATCGTGATTTGTGAGAAAGCGTATTACGGAACCTTTTCACCGAATCGTTTCGGCGCGGAAATTTCGCATAAGTCTCACCGAAACAATCATCTGCAAATCGAACCGAAAGCTGCGTTTCGTGGCATCGAGCGTGCTCTGTGTATCCCGGCTGTCTCTTCTTCCCGGGGTGGGCCGGTTTCGCCGCGCCGAAACCGGATTTCTGGGAGTTGAGCGAGGGGTCTCGTCCGCGGGACCCCTTCATTTTTTTCGGCTCGCCGTTTATCCTTCGTCAACCCGCCAAAGTGGAGTGCTGCATTGGTCGCAAGCCATTTCGATTTGCTCGAGGTGCCTGCGAAGTGTGGCCAAAGTCGGGAACTCGTGGCTCGCCGCGATCTCCCATTGCGCGGCTAGTTCGCCGTAGCGATCCGTGACGAACACTCCCACACGAGCGTCACCAACTGGAGCCAGCGTGTCGCGGCCGAGGAACGCATTCGCCCCGCGCCACGATGGATCCAAGCCAACGACGACGTTGTCCGGCAGGAAATCCGTTGCGGCTCGCAAGGGAGAGCCCAGCAGCGCAACGAGAACGACGGCGCCATTTTCCCTCCAGGCCGCCGAATCCGCTGCGATTCGCCGGAGATAATCTTCGCAAGACGTGCAGCCCGCATGAAGAAATAAAATGACGAGATTTTTTTTCTGTTTGAAATCCCAGGCGCGCACAGTGCGACCATCGAGGGAGTGGAGCGTCAGCGGCGGAATGATCTCGCGCGTCCGGAGCATCGCGAGCCCATTGTAGCGCCGCACCGAATTTCGTGCGGCATTTCACGGCCACCGCTGCACGTGAAACGAATAAGGCTCTATTTAGCTGCAGCCCGACGTGCCGCCGCAGTTCTCGCACTTATAGCAACTGCCATTCGGCACCATCGGTGTTCCGCACTCAGAGCAGAGCGGCCCGGTCGCCATGATCGGCCGGCCCTGCGTGGGATCCACCATCCGCGTTGACGGCGTCGAATTCGCGGTTGCGATCGCCGAGAGCGGCGTCGGCCCGGCGGAAGCCGCAGCCTCGCCCGGCGCTCCGTGAATTTTCAAATAAGATGTGGAGATAAATCTTCCGCCAAGATAACGCGCGATGTAATCGAGCACCGAACTCACAATCCGAATATCTTGATTGTCCGTGAATCCCAGCGGCTCAAACGTCGTGTTCATCAGCTTGTCCACATACGCCTTCAGCGGAACTCCGTATTGCAGGCCGATAGAAATCGAAATCGCAATTCCGTCCATGAAGCCGGANNCCTTCCTTGGCCATCTTGATGAAGATTTCGCCTGGATTGCCGTCTTCATACATGCCGGTGGTGATGTAGCCCTCATGCCCGGCGACGGAAAACTTGTGGGTGACCGCAGGGCGCTCGGCTGGCAGCTTCCTGCGATTCGATTCGGGGAAAAGTTCCCGCTGATGGCGATCTGGCTCTTCCGCGACCGCGCCCGCTGCGCTTTGCGCGGCGGCGGCATCCTTCTTCGAGAGCGCGGCCGAAAGAGGCTGCGAACGCTTCGAGTTGTCTCGGTAAATCGCCACGGCCTTCAGTCCCAGCTTCCAGGACTCAATATACGCTTCCATGATGTCTTCGACAGTGGATTCCTCCGGCATGTTGATCGTCTTGCTGATCGCGCCGGAGAGGAACGGTTGTGCCGCGGCCATCATTCGCAAATGTCCGCGCCACGCAATCGAGCGGCCGCCGCCGGAGGGCGCAAGCGAGCAATCGAACACGAAAAGATGCTCGGGCTTCAGATGCGGCGCGCCTTCGATCTTGGAGTTGCTGTCAATGTAATCCACGATCTGCGCCACTTCTTCGCCCGTGTAGCCGAGGCGCATCAGAGCTTGCGGCACCGTGTTGTTGACGATCTTGATCACGCCGCCGCCCACGAGGCGCTTCTGCTTCACCAGCGCGAGATCAGGCTCGATGCCGGTCGTGTCGCAATCCATCATGAATCCGATCGTGCCGGTGGGCGCGAGAACCGAGACCTGCGAATTCTTGTACCCGAATTTCTCGCCATGTGCGAGCGCGTTATCCCACGCTTCCTGCGCCGCGCGCAGCAGCGATGGCTGCACGTTCTCCGCTTTGATCGGCCGCGTCGAATCGCGGTGCATGCGAACCACGTCGAGCATCGCCTCGCGATTCCGCGCATAGCCCGCGAACGGCCCCATGCGCTCCGCAATTTTCGAGGATTGGTAATACGCTTCGCCGGTCATCAGCGCCGTGATGGCGCCGCAAATGTCGCGGCCCGCATCGGAATCGTAGGGCACCGCGAGCGACATCAGCAGCGCGCCGAGATTTGCGTAGCCAAGTCCCAGCGGACGGTAGTCGTGCGAATTCTTTCCGATTCGCTCTGTCGGATAGCTGGCGTTGTCCACCAGGATTTCCTGAGCCGTGATGGTCACGTCCACCGCATGCCGGAATCCGGCGACATCGAACGTGCCGTTCGAGCTAAGGAATTTCTGGAGATTGAGCGATGCGAGATTGCACGCCGTGTCGTCGAGGAACATGTACTCCGAGCAGGGGTTCGACGCAAAAATCCTGTCTGTGGACTTGCACGTGTGCCAGCGATTCACCGTGGTGTCGTACTGCATNNCCCGGATCGCCGCACTGCCAGGCCGATTCAGCCATCCGGCGCAGCAATTCGCGCGCGCTGAATTTCTCCGTCGGCTTGCCGTCGTTTACATTCTTCGTCCACCAGTCGCGGTCTTCCTCGGAGGCTTGCATGAAATCGTCGGTGACGCGGACGGAGTGGTTCGCGTTCTGGAAGAAAATTGAAGTGTACGCTTCGCCGTCTATCGCCGGATCGTAGCCCTGCTCGATCAGCACTTGCGCCTTGCGCTCTTCCTTCACTTTCGAATCGATGAATTCTGCGATGTCCGGGTGATCCACGTTGAGGATCACCATCTTGGCGGCGCGGCGCGTCTTGCCGCCGCTCTTAATCACGCCGGCGAACGCGTCGAAACCGCGCATGAAACTCACCGGGCCCGATGCAATCCCGCCGCCCGAAAGCGTTTCGCGGCTGCCACGGAGCGTCGAGAAGTTTGTGCCCGTTCCGGAGCCCCACTTGAAGAGCATTCCTTCCGTTCGTGCCAGGCCCATGATGGATTCCATGTTGTCCTGGACGGAATTGATGAAGCACGCGGAGCATTGCGGCTTAGGTTGCACGCCGACGTTGAACCACACAGGAGAATTGAACGCCATTTTCTGTTCGACCAGAAGATGCGCAAGGTCATCGCGGAAATTGTCGCGCGATTCGGCGGAAACGAAGTAGCCGCCCTGCTCGCCCCAACGCACGATTGAATCCACCACGCGGCCGATCAATTGCCGCACCGACGTCTCGCGCTCGGGCGTGTTTAGTTTGCCGTGAAAATATTTTGAAGCGACGATGTTTGTCGCGGTCTGCGACCACGACTTGGGCACTTCGACGTTTTCCTGGCGGAAAATCGTCTGCCCCTTATCGTTTCCAATCGCAGCGGTGCGCTTCTCCCACTCGACTGCATCGTAAGGCGAAAGCTTTCCGTCGGTAAATACCCGGCGGAACTCCTGTCCCGTCTTGGACCAGTTCTGCCGAACTTCTTCGAGTTTGTTTCCGAGAGCCATCCGAACTTCCGCCATAAATGCCTCCGCGCAGGCAATCGAGCCGCTCAGTGAAGTTGCCGCACGGCAATGCGGGAAGTTCTATTATAAACCCGCGGGTGCCGTTCGGATAATGTCGCGGACCGTCTGGGAACGTGCCGCCGAGTTGGTCAAAAAATAGAATAGCGTAGCCAGTCCATGACACTGAATCTGTCAAGGGCAGGCTTGCTGGCGCTAAAGCCGCTCTTTTTGAGATTTAAACCCAGTGCGAACTTGGAATCGCGCGCTAAGAACGAGTGCGAACCGCGTCCTTCTTCCCTCTGAGTCTGGGACGCGAGTATAGGGGATGTGGAAATGATGTCAAGAGGAAATCAGAGATGAAGTACAAAATAATGTGGTGCTCGTGTCCAAAGCGTCTACTTATAGTGGTGGACATTCGAAATGTCCCAAAGCGAAACCTGCGCGTGTTGACGCAGCGTTTTCAGTAGCCTAGCCTGAATCTTAAGTAATCGAAATTCATGAAGCGCAAACAAATTTTCGCAGCGAGCATTCTTCCGATAGCGGCGTTAATAATTTTTCTTGTGTTAGGGCCGAACACCAAAACTCCCGCGATGGATGTCGCCGATGCAACGCGCTTACCGGCCCCGCGAGTTGCGCTCGACGGCGTTCCGAACTCCGGAAAGGTCACCCCAAACCTTTTTCGCGGCGCGCAACCGTCGCCCCAGGGATTCAGCTCTCTCGCCAATAGCGGAATCGCTGTCGTAGTGGATTTGCGATTCGAGGGAGATCGCGACGCCGAGATGCGCGAGGTCACGCACGCGGGCATGCAGTACGTCGGTATGCCGTGGAGTTGTCACTTTCCGCGCGATTCAATCACCGCGCGATTCCTACAATTTCTCCGCGCGAATCCCGGCGAGAAAATTTTCGTCCATTGCGAGCACGGAGTGGATCGCACTGGTCTCATGGTTGCTGCTTATCGGATGGCCGAACAGGGCTGGACGCCCGAGCAGGCGCGCCGCGAAATGATTGCCTACGGTTTCGACTCATTTCACCGCAATTGGTGCAATTCCGTCAGTTCCTACGAGCTTTCATTCCCGCAGCGTTTTTCGAGCTCTCCTGAATTCGATTCTCTTCGTCCCACCGCGCAAAAATAAGCAAAAATAAAAAGGGCCGGCAGATTCCCGGCCCTTCGTCATGAACTGAAAAACTACGGAGCTATTCGGCGGCCACCGCAGCCACTGGGGCGGTGGTTGCCTCAGTCCGTCCCACGCGCTTGATGCGGGCGGCCTTACCCTTTCGCCCGCGGAGATAATTCAGTTTCGCGCGGCGCACGCGTCCCTGGTGCACCACGTCAATCGAGCTGATGGTCGGTGAATGCAAAGGGAAAATGCGTTCGACGCCGATGCCGAAGGTGACGCGCCGCACGGTGAAGGACGCGCCAGCGAGCTGACCTCGACGCTGCATGACGACGCCTTCAAACGCCTGCACGCGTTCTTTTTCCTTCTCGCCATCTGCTTCTTTCAGGATCACGTTGACCCGGACGGTGTCGCCCGGGCGGAAATTGGGGAGGTCTTTGCGCAATTGCGCTTGTTGCGCTTTTACAAGTATCGGATTCATAGTTTTATTTCCCGGCAGACCCGCTCAGGTGGGGCCAGCACTCTACGGACAATCGCTGATTATACGCAGATTTGGGCCATGTTTCCATAGAAACTGCGCGATTCCGTGCCAATGGCTTCAGAACCCACGGTGCCTTTCGGATTGTTTCGCTACGGCGTCGAGAAGCTCGGGGCGATTTCGCAAAGTTTTCTCGAGCGCTTTCTGGCGGCGCCAGCGGCGAATTTCCTCGTGATTGCCGCTCATCAAAACTTCAGGCACAGCCCAATCGCGAAACATTTGCGGGCGCGTGTAATGCGGATAATCGAGAATTCCTCTTCCTGGTATCCGCGGCTCCGCGCTCGCAGCATGGAACACCGCTGCGTGCGACTGTTCGCCCGCCGTTCCTTCGCCGAATGATTCGTTCACGGAGGAATCTTCATTGCCGAGCGCGCCGGGGAGAAGCCGCGTGACCGCATCGACGACCATCGCTGCGGGCAGTTCGCCGCCCGAGAGAACGAAATCACCAATCGAGATTTCGTCAGTGGCGAGGTGCTCGGCCACGCGCTCGTCCACTCCTTCGTAGCGGCCGCAGAGCAGAACGAGGCGTTCGAGCTTCGCGAATCGCCGCGCGCATTCTTGCCGAAACATTTTTCCGGATGCCGAGAGCAGAACAATCGCTGTGCCATCCGGCGCGCTGCTCGCGCCAAGAGCCGTGGTCGTTCCGAGAATGGATTCGACGGCTTCGAAAAGCGGCTCGGGCTTCAGCACCATGCCTTCGCCGCCGCCGAACGGGCGATCGTCCACGGTGCGATGCCTGTCGTGCGCGAACTCGCGCAAATCGCGCACCGCAATGTCAATCAGATTCGCCTCGCGCGCTCGACGAATGATTCCGTGGTCGAGCGGCCCGGTGAAGAATTCAGGGAAGATTGTGACGATGTCGAAATGCATTGGAGAGAAGTGTAACGCAGATTGGTGTGGCGAGACGCGGCGCGCGAAAATGCCGGGACGCGGTTTTGTGGATTGCCACTAATTGCAATTGGTCCCGGAGGCGGGAGCCTCCGGGCTCTGATGACATGTGTTGTGTCTAATTTTCTATGTGTGATTTTTCGTGGCTGAGGTTGTGCATTTACAGTTAACTGACGCTGCAGCGTGTCTGAAGATTTTATGGCGCCGCGAGAAACACATTCGCGGCGGCACCACGGCGAGCTTACTCTCTGCGATTTAAGTCGAGCAATCCTTCGGGGGGCGAGATTTCAATTCGGCGCGCGGCTGGATCAATTTTCGTGCAGATTTCGACTGCGAGAGGAATGAGAATTTCACCTTGAGGTGAATCCACAGATAGCAGCGGCGTTCCGGCAGTGCCCTCGCCGGTCGTTTGCACGTCGCGCACGACGCCGAGGCGTTTTCCTCCGGCCACTAGCACATCGCATCCAACCAAATCCGAGATGAAGTAACTGCCTTCGGGGAGAACGACACGATCCTTGAACAGCACTTGCACCTGCAGGCCGACAAATTTCTCAGCGTCGCTGATGGAGTCCGAACCTTCGAAGTGGAAGACGGCCTGGCCGCCGTGGCTCATGCTGAGCCAGCACGAGCGCACAGAGACGCTGCGCCTGTTTGCTTTGCCATCCCACAGGATGGCTGACTTCAGGTGTTTCAGCCGATCGGGAAAATCTGTGAGGATTTCTGCCGCAACCTCACCGCGCCGGCCTTGGGGCCGGACGATGCGCGCCAGCGTGACGTAGCTCGACTCTTCTGAATTCACTACTCGAGAATTTCCAGCGTGTACCGCTTTTTCAGTTTCATTCCCGCCGCGCCGAGGATGGTGCGGATGGATTTTGCGGTCCGGCCTTGGCGTCCGATTACTTTTCCCAAGTCCTCGGGATGGACTTTCAGTTCGAGAACAGTAACTTGCTCCCCATCAATCGCGCGAACACTGACTTGATCCGAGTGATCGACGAGCGCTTTTGCGATCTGCTCCACGAGGTCTCTCATTACATTTCCTCCACAGGTAGCTGGACTTGAGCGCGCCAATTCGCTCGAGTAAGAGCTATGAACTAGAGATACACCCTTCCCTGTGGTTGCGACGTACTAGGCAATCTTCTGGTTACGAAGAAAACTGCGGACCGTGTCGCTAGGCTGCGCGCCGCATCCGAGCCAATATTTGATGCGGTCGGCATTGAGTTTTACTTCGGCGGGTTTCTTTAGCGGATCGTAAGTCCCGACAATTTCTACGAAGCGGCCGTTGCGCGGGCGAGTCTTCTCGGTGACGACGACGCGGTAGAATGGCCTCTTCTTTTTTCCAATGCGTGCAAGACGAATCGTTACCACTTCAAATTCCTCCTATTTCGAATCACGCAATTATAGCGAATCCGATGGGTTTACCCTAGCGCGAATTGCGGCGTGTTTGCGGCGCGTTCTGCCGAGCATTTGGCCAGCTGCGAAGAGAACCGGGCTGAAGCCCGGCGCTACAAGTGCTGAATCTGCGCGCCCGCCGGTAGCGTTATCGATTCATATTTTTTCGCTTCAAATATCGGCTCTGGCCTCGCTTCAAACGGGGGGCTTCATTCCGGCGAATTTGCCGATGCCGCGGATTTTGCTTTTGGCGAGGTTGCCATATTGCTTCAGCATGCGGCGCATGTCGCCGTATTGCTTCAGCACCTGGTTTACTTCCTGCACGGATGTGCCGCTGCCGCGGGCGATGCGTTTGCGGCGCTTGCCGTCTATCAGATTGTGATCGGAGCGTTCGCCCGCCGTCATGGAGTTGATGATGGCTTCGACGCGCTTGAGCTGCTTGTCGTCGAGATCAACGTCTTTTGGCAGCTTGGCGAAGGGGCCAATCTTTGGCAGCATGCCCATCAACTGTTCGAGCGAGCCCATCTTGCGGATCTGGCGAAGCTGATCGCGGAAATCTTCGAGCGTGAAATCGTTTTCGCGCAGCTTGCGATGCATCTCGCGCGCTTGCTTTTCGTCAATTGTCTTCTCGGCTTTTTCGATGAGTGTGAGGACGTCGCCCATGCCGAGGATGCGCGAGACGATGCGGTCGGGATGAAATGCTTCGAGCGCATCGTATTTTTCGCCGACGCCCGCGAATTTCACCGGCGCGCCTGTTACTTTGCGGATGGAGAGCGCCGCGCCGCCGCGTGCGTCGCCATCGAGTTTTGTGAGGATGACGCCGGTGACGCCGAGGCGTTTGTGAAATTCTCCCGCGGAGCGGACGGCATCCTGGCCGATCATTGCGTCGGCGACGAAGAGGATTTCCGAGGGCGAGAGTTCGCGTTTCAACGTCGAAAGTTCGCCCATCAGCTCGTCGTCAATGTGGAGGCGGCCGGCGGTGTCCACGAGGATTACGTCGTAGGCGGAGAGCTTGGCTTCGCGCATTGCGCCGCGAACGATTTCGACTGGCTTGTCGGTGCCTGCGCCCGGCCACACCGGCGTGTTTGTGGCTTTCGCGACTTGCGCGAGTTGCTCGCGGGCCGCGGGGCGATAGACGTCGGTGGAAACGACGAGCGGGCGGTGGCCGTGCTCGCCTAGCCATTTGCCGAGCTTGCCGGTGGTGGTCGTTTTGCCGGAACCTTGCAGGCCGACGATGAGCCAGACGGACGGCGGGCGCGAAGCAAATTGCATTTTGACTTCGCGGCCGAGGAGTTCGCTCAATTCGTCGCGAACAATTTTGACGACTTGCTGATCGGGCGAAAGTTGGAGGAGAACTTCGGAGCCGAGCGCCTTTTCGCGGATGTGCGCGATGATTTCGTCCACGACGCCGACGTTGACGTCGCCTTCGAGGAGGGCTTCGCGGATTTCGGCGAGCGCGGCGTCGAGGTGCTCTTCGGTGAGCTTGCCTTGGCCGCGGAGATTTTTGAAAGCGCGCTGGAGTTTGTCGGTTAGGTTCTCAAACATGGGCGAAGGTCCGGGTGGGATCGGAAGTGGAATCGTGGGTCAAAACGAGCGCGAAATTGGCGATTGCGGGAGTGCCAATTTTGTGCCGCGATATTGGGATGCCGACCGTTTGTTTTGTGTAAGTTATGGGAGTTATTTCTCGCGGGGTGTGTCGAGATATTTGGCCCGGAATTGTGATAGCGCCGCGTTGATCCTCGTTAGGCATGATCGATGGAAAAATGTGCCGGACGAGCCCCGGTCCGGCGCTACATGAAGAGCGTGTGATCGCGTCTGGTGAGCGACGCAGGGCACGCAGAGTTTTGGGCGGCATGTCCGGATGTCTGCCATGACCAAAGGCTGCCCAGTTGAAGCTGGGCGCTACAAGTGCCTGAGTTGGCGCGAGGCCGGTGCGGCCGAGATCGGCGTTGTTGGTCATATTCTTCACTCATTCACGGATAACATGACGCGCCGGGAGATACAAGGGGTGGGGTATGTGGACTAGAGGACGCGAGTTGGTCCATTGCTTTAAACTGGAAAGCGCTTAGGCGCAGGAAATAGCCTAAGCCGCCGTCTGCGATCTAACAATCGTCCGCAGCGTTGTGAGCGAGGCAGATGAAAGGTCGAATAAGTTTGGACACATCTCTCCGCGAAATGTTCGGTGCGGCCGTCGCGGTGCTGCTGTTCTTGGCGCTTGGCTTGCCACTGCAGGCGCAAGAGGGGCGGTGGAGGGAGTTGGTGCAGCGGGCTAACGGGCTGCGGGGGGAAGGCAAGTATGCGGAGGGGGTGCCCGTTGCTGAGGAGGCGGTGCGGGTGGCGGAGAAGACATTTGGAGCGAACCACCCGGCGGTGGCGATTAGTTTGAATTTGCTTGGGGCGATTTACGACGACGAGGGAAAGTATGTGGAGGCGGAGCCGCTCTTTAAGCGCGGCCTGGCGATTCGGGAGAAGGCGCTTGGGCCGGACAATCCTGATGTGGCGAAGAGCTTGAATAGCCTTGCGTTTCTTTACTACCACGAGGGCAGGTATGCGGAGGCGGAGCCGCTGTTTCGCCGCGCGTTGGCGATTCGGGAGAAGGCGCTGGGGGCGGAGAATGCCGAAGTGGCTGTGACGCTGAATATGCTGGCGTCGGTGTATCAGAGGCAAGGGGAATTTGCGAGGGCGGAGGCGCTCTTTAAGCGCAGTTTGGCGATTCGAGAGAAGATTCTGGCGCCGGACGATCCGGAATTGGCACGGAGCCTGGTGAGCGTGGCGACGCTTTATCAGGAGCAGGGGAAATATGCGGAGGCGGAGCCGCTGCTTCGGCGCAGCCTGGCGATACGCGAGAAGGCGCTCGGGCCGGAGCATCCTGATGTAGCGGCGAGCTTGAACGCGCTGGCGCTGGTGTGCGAGCAGCAGGGCAAATATGCGGAAGCGGTGCCGCTGAACGCGCGCAGTCTGGCGATTCGCGAGAAGACCCTCGGGCCCGAGCATCCCGATGTGGCCAGAAGCTTGAGCAGCCTGGCGACGCTCTACGAGAAGCTGGGGGAGTATTCCGACGCAGAGCCGCTATTCAAGCGCGCTTTGGCGATTCGCGAGAAGGCGCTGGGGGCGGAGCATCCCGATGTGGCGTCGAGCTTGAATAATCTGGCGCGCGATTATGAAAATCAGGGGAAGTACGCGGACGCGGAGCCGCTTTATAAGCGCAGCTTGGCGATTCGTGAAAAAGCGCTTGGGCCCGACCATCCCGACGTTGGCTCCAGTCTGAGCAATCTTGCGACGCTTTACTACGCTGAGGGAAACTCCGCGCAAGCGGAAGCTTACTTCGAGCCTGCGCTCCAGAATATTTCGAAGCAATTCGAAAATAATTTCACGTACATGAGCGAGAAGGACCGGTTGGAATTTCTGAGCACGGTGCGGCCGACTTTCGACGCGTACATGAGTTTTTGCCTGGCGCGTTGCGCAGCAGATCCCGCGCTGGTGAGCTCGATGTACAACTTGCTGCTGTGGGAAAAGGGAATTGTGGGCACGAGCGCGGCGGCGCTGCGAGCGCAGGTGGCCGACGGCGGAGATGCGGAGGCGGTGGCGATATTTGACCGGCTGGCGGCGAAGAAGAGCGAATCGGCGCGATTGGCGGGCGCGAGGCCTGCTGGATGGGAGCAATTGCAGAAGAGTGTTGATGACGAAGCGAACGATTTGGAGCAGCAACTGGCGCGGCGGGTGAGTTCGATTGGCGAGCAGCGGAGCGCCGCGCATGCTTCGTGGCGCGACGTGCAGAGGAAGCTGCAGGCGGGCGAGGCGGCGGTGGAAATCGTGCGCTTCCATTTCAACGATGGGAAACATTGGACGAAGAGATTTAATTACGTGGCTTTGATCGTGACCGGGCAAAGCGAGGCTGCGCCGATGCTGGTGCCGCTTGGCGACGCGAGAGAGCTTGAAGGCGATCCGCTGCGCGACTATCGGATACGCGCGGGGCTTCGGGCGAATGGCACGGCGAGAGGTGTGGCGGCTGAGCCGGTTCACGAGAAAAGTGAGGCGGCGCCGAGGGTGAGTTTTTATGATGCATTCTGGAAGCCGCTTGAGCCGGCGCTGAAGGGCGTCGAGCGAATTTATTTTTCGCCGGATGGCGTGCTGAATCAGGTGGCGCTTGGGGATGTTGCTGCGAGCGATGGACGATTGTTGATGGAGAAGTACGATTTGCGGATTGTTTCGAGCACGAAGGATATTTTGCGGGCGCCGCGGAAAGCTTCTTCTTCAAACGATACGGCGGTGCTTGTCGGGAATCCTGCGTATGATCTTGATGAGGCGCAGGAACGGGCTGCAATTTCGTCTTTGCACGCTGCGGATCCGCTGGCGGCGCGTGTGGCTGGCGAAGCTGTGGAAGTTGCGAGTTTGAGATCACGTGATCTGGAGAGCGGGACGCTGAAACCGCTGCCGGGGACACAGGCTGAAGTGGAAGAAATTTCTTCGCTGCTTGAGAAACAACGTTGGCGGGTGCAGGTCTACACGCAGCAAAAGGCGCTGAAGGAAACGGTGATGGAAGTGAAGGGTCCGCGCGTGCTGCATCTGGCGACGCATGGATTTTTTGAGCCGGATGAGCAAAAGGCCGATCAGGCGGGAAAAGCGCAGAGCTCCACTGAGGATCAGCCGCCGGGCTTGGAAGATCCGATGCTGCGGTCGGGGCTTTATTTTGCTGGAGCGAATCGGAGACTTTCCGGACAGGCTGCGCCCGCGGATCTTGATGATGGAGTATTGACGGCGTACGAGGCGAGTCAGATTGATTTGCATGGGACGGAACTTGTGGTGCTGAGCGCGTGCGAGACGGGGCTTGGCGAAGTTGCGGCGGGTGAAGGCGTGTTCGGTTTGCGGCGCGCGTTGCAAGTGGCGGGCGCCGATTCTGTGTTGATGAGTATGTGGGCTGTGCCCGATAAAGAGACGCAGGAATTGATGGCGCTGTTTTATGAGAAGTGGCTGGCGGGGAAAGACAAGCATGTCGCTCTGCGTGAGGCGCAGTTGGAAATGCGGGCGAGAGTGAAAGATCGGTATGGAGAAGACCGGCCGCAGTATTGGGGAGCGTTTGTGCTCGTTGGGCGGTAAGAAGGCGATGCAGCCTCGCCGTGGATGCAATCGTTGCGGGGAGCAGCGAAGGGGAATAGAATCCGTGACCGCGCGGGGATCCGCGAATGATTTGGGCGGACCGACAAAGATAATCAAGGAGGGACGACGATGAAAAAGGTGAGTTTGCTGGTGGTGGCGGTTTTGTGTTTTCAGGCGTTGGTGTTTGCGCAGAGTTTGTCGCCCGCGGATCGCGCAAGCGGCGTGAAGTTTCTTGAGCAGACGCGAGATGGGGTGATTGAAGCGACGAAGGGGCTGTCGGAGGCTCAATTTAAATTCAAGGCTGGGCCGGATCGCTGGTCGGTGGCCGAGACGCTCGAGCACATCGCGCTCGCCGAGGATTTCATTTTCGGAATTACGACCGACAAAGTGATGAAGGCGCCTGCAGGCGCGGCCGATCGCGATTATAAGAAAATTGACGCGATGGTGCTGGCGATGGTGCCGGACCGTTCGCACAAAGCGCAGGCACCGCCACCGCTGGTTCCGACCGGAAAGTGGACGCCCGCGGAATCGCTCGATCATTTTCTAAAGAGCCGCGCGAAGACAATCGAATATATGAAGACGACGCCAGATTTGCGCGAGCATGTGGTGACGGATGATCCGCTCGGGCAGCCGATGGACGGGTATGAATTCCTGCTATTTATTGGCGCGCATAGCGAGCGGCACACGAAGCAGATTCTGGAAGTGAAGACTGATCCGAATTTTCCGAAGATGTAGAGGATCTGTCCTCCCCGGCTGAAAGTCCATCATGAGAGCGAGGGCTTTGTTCCGCTGGACTAAAGTCCAGCTTCCCCCTGCTGAAACAGGGGGGCTCCCACCGCAGAAACTTCGTTTCACAAAAAATCGGCGCGCCGAGCGAATTAAACTTTCGCGCGGCGCGCCGAAATTGTTCAGAGCCAGTTATTGAGGATAGGTCGTCGGAATTACCTGACTGATCCTATGGACGTCCCACGATCCGAGTCCGGTGACGTAATCGTATCCGGGGAGAGCGGTGTACAACCCATTCGCACCGAGGGTTACATCATTGAAATACGGGCTGGTCGCGGGAGGGCCACTCGTCGCGAGTTGATAAATCAATGGCCCGGCAAAGCCGAGTTTGTTCTTGTGCGCGCTTTCGATTCGGGCCCATGAACCCATCGACAGCGGCGAAGACAAGCTCGTTCCGCCAACAAGTGTGATGGTGCCATCAACGACGACGTTCGCGGCACAAATCGCAAGCTCACTGCCGCCGGCGCACATCGAGACATCCGGCACTCCGCGCTGGCCAGCTTCGGCGCTGGGGACGATGGGTAGAGAACCGCCGCCGGTGTAGCTCTGCCAGAAAGGCGCTGTTTCAAAGTAACTGATTCCGCCGCCTCCTGCTTCCCATCCAGTTTCAAAATCGTAAGTGAAGTCGGCGTTCGAGAACATATTCGTTCCACCGACGGCGATCACATACGGTGAGGACGCTGGATACGCTGTATCCGGGGGGCCGGAGAGGGGCACGCCGTTGGTCGCTTCAGCTGGGCAAGCGGAGCCGTTGTCGCCGGCCGAAGCAAACGGAGTGATACCCTGCAATGCCGCTTCCGCGAAAAGTTCGTCGTCCACGAGCATGGATCCATCAATGTAGGCGCTGTACTCGCATTCACCGAAAGACATGTTGAATGCTTTTACCTTGTTCTGAGAGACGGCTTTGCTGACCGCAGTGGCGATGTCGGAATCGGTGAGAGAAGTGGCGACATAAAAATAGAGATGCGAGACTTGCTGCGCGATTCCCGTGGAGGTTTGCGAATCGAGATCCCACTCGTCGGCGCCGCTAGTATCGGAGCTGGCGATGCCGGCATTCACAACGGTGACTGGCACTTGCGGCAAATCATATGTTTTCTCGTACGTACGGAGATCCGTCACGACTTGCGTGAGATCGCCTTCCGCGATGATGCCGACGGGCGTCGTTGATCCCGTGGAGAAACCCTTCGCGGCGCACGAAGTATTGTCTGAAGGGCAAGCTGCGTCGTAGGCGATTTGATATTCCTGCGGCGTGTAGCTTTCATTGCTCGTGTCTGGCACTGGGCACTCTGGCGGCGAGCAAGGGACGGTCATCGGGCCGAGTGCTGGTTTAGTCAAGAACGTATGCAGGGCCACGACGTTGTTCAGGCCGAGGACGGCGACGACAATACCCGACAAAGATGCGGGAACCTGTGCAGCCGTGGTGTTCAAATACACGGTGGCGCCGTTCGCCGAATATTGTTCGAGAGTGGTATTGAATGCCGCTGATGCAGTGGCGGCCGTTCCGTCTCCTTCGACGAGAAGCTGATTGTCATCAACGGTGACGTTTGTAAATCCTGCAGATGTTAAGTAGCTCTCAACTGCCTGCACTTGCGCTGAAGTCGCGCCGAACTGTGCAACAAATTGCTGCAAGTTGAGCGACGTTCCATAGAGAGCGTTGCCCGGCGTCAGCATGGCCTGAAGGGTTGGCTGAATCTGGTTCGCATTCTGCGCCTGTAGGCCCACGACGATGTGGATCGGCGTCGAAGAGGCCAAAGTGCCGAGCGGCGCTGCGTTCTGCAGGTATTGAACTGGATATGCTTTGGTGGCAGTAGCCGCCCAATTCTGGGCGCTGGCGTTTAGCGACATGCAGACAACGAGAAGCGCAGAACCGGCGAGCGCTCCCACACACTTGACGAAAGTGGCCACGATTTTTCTCCTCTCACTTCGCTGGGGTAGGAATTTGCTAGCTTCGGCGAGTCACGACTAGCGCCGCGCTGAATTGCAGGCGAATCGCCAAACATTCGTTTACAGAAAATTACTTGACAGACAATCACTTAGTGCTGCAGGCGGGACAAACACGATGCTAATGGCTTTGCGGCTTTGACTTTTATTAGGTAAATTCTGCCGTTTCTCACCTTATTCAATAGAATTTTTATGTGACAGGAGGATTTACTAATGCTAAGTGAAATTAAAAACGGAGCGCTCAATCTATAGTCTTTACTGTAGTGAGACGGAAGACGACTGTACGACTAGTCCTTTGTCACTAAATCAATTTCATTTGTTTCGGCGCCACGGTTGCGATGCGCACGCGCTCTACACGGCGATCGGTTGAGTCGAGGACTTCGAACCTCAGGCCTTCGTCTTCGACGACTTCGCCCTTCTTAGGAATTCTTCCCGCGAGTTCGCTGACCAGTCCAGCGATAGTGGATGACTCATGGCCTTCCGGACGCATGCCGAAGAGCTCATCAAGGCGGTCGACATCCATGTTGCCGGGAACGATGTAGGAGTGGTCGTTTTCCTGCACGATCTCCGCCTTCTCATGCTCGTCGCCGATTTCGCCGACGATTTCTTCGACCAGATCTTCGATGGTCACCAGGCCAGCGACTCCGCCATATTCGTCCACGACAATCGCCATGCGGATGTTACTACGCTGCATCTCGCGCAGCAGATCACTGACCAACTTACTTTCCGGGACGAAGTAGATGTCTTTTCGCATCAGTGTCGCGACTGTTCGCGTGTGCGCCTCGGAGTCGGGCACTTGCAGCACATCCTGGGTGTGAAGAATGCCTTTGATATGGTGAATCGAACCTTCATACACGGGAATGCGCGAGAACGGTTTCACTCTCAGTAACTCGACTATCTTCTCGACGGTGAAATCGGCGGGCACAGCGACTATCTCGGGCCGCGGCTTCATCGCCTCGCGAACAGTTTTGCCGCTGAACTCCACCACCGACTGGATCAGGTCGCGATCGCCTTCCTGAATGATTCCTTCTTCCTGTCCGGCTTCGATCAAGGCATCTACAGCTTCGGTGGATGTCTCCGGTAGCGCGTC
>PMAA01000250.1:0-572 GCA_003152355.1 Acidobacteriota bacterium
GCAGAATTTTTTGCGAGGACTGCGCGGGCTACCGATTGCGCTGGGGGGACGGCCGCGATTGCGAGCACGGAAGCGCACAGAAGAATTGGCGGAATTCGAGTGGCATGCGTTTTCATGCTGCGTTGAAGACGAAATATGTCGGCGTTCATGTCGGATATGAGCGATTTTTCCTGGGGCCTCGTTTATTTGGATGCGCCGTTCAGAAGATTTGGCAGTTCTGCGAGATTGTCGAGCAATAAGTCCGGGGTGCATTGCGGCAAGCGATCGCTTCCAAAACCGTAGGTTACGCCGCACGCCCAAGCGCCTGCGTTGCGCGCGGTTTGCACGTCAACTTCCGAGTCACCGACGACCATGGCATCGCGCGGCGACGCGGAAAAATGTTCCAACAACGTCGTGACGCCGATTGGATCCGGTTTCTTATTTTCGAAGCTATTGCCGCCGTAGACGTATTGGAAATAACGCGAGATGCCAAGTCCATCGAGTATTTCGCGGCTGAATCTCACCGGCTTGTTGGTGAGAACGGCAAGCGAGCGGCCATCGAGATTCTGAAGGCAGTCGAGAACGCCGGGGTA
>PMAA01000250.1:613-4899 GCA_003152355.1 Acidobacteriota bacterium
GCGTTGACGAGCATCGCGTTTACGCTCAAGGCCAGGTCGAGCTTTGAGTCAATCAGAGTGCCGTCCAGATCGAAAATCAGGACGCGCACACCGGCGATGGTTTTGTTGTTGTCGCTCACGGCTTCGTTGGCTGTCTGATGCTCGACAGCTAATTCTAGCAACTGTGAGCGCGAAGTGTGGGCCGTGTTTCGAGCCGTTAGGAGTTCATGGCGCCGGATCCCGGGTGGCGGTTTGTTCGAGGCAGTATTGAACGAAAACCGCCGACTGGCAGCCGGCGCTACGAGTGCATTCGAGGGGACGAACTAATTTTGCAGGGAGGCGAGTTTCTTTTTGGCTAGCGGGAGGGCGTAGGCGGTGCCGGGATTATGCAGGATTGCTGTGGAGGCTTTGCGGTAGAGCTCGAGAGCTTTGTCCTCGTCACCTAACTTTTCGTAGGTCTGGGCGAGGATGCAGACGATGAACGGTTCGTTCTGATCGATCTTTTGGAATTCGGCGAGGGCGGTCTTGTAATCTCCCGCGTAGAAGGCGACGTAGCCATCGAGGTAGGGGAGGAATGGCGTTTGCTCGGGATTGGTTCCCTTCTCGAGGATGGATTTGGCGGCTGCGAGATGCTTTTGCGCATCCGGCTGATTTTCGCGGCGGACGGCGATGCGGGCTTGCGCGCTCTCCCAGCGAAATTCCCAGAGATCCTGGCGAGCCGGTGGGATATTGGGTTCTTTCAGTCCGGTATCGTGGCCTAGCTGATACCAATGATGGGCGGCGTCGAAGTCGCCGGATTCGAGGCAGACGCGGCCGGCTTCGTTGGCGATTTCGCCCTGCTGCGAAAAGTTTTTGACGGTGCCGTAGTAGTCGAAGACCTGCTGCTCGAACTCGGCGGTTTTCTTGCAATCGCTTTCGAAGGCGTAGGACATCGCCATCATTCTTTGCGCGACGGCTTTCAGCTCGGGCGTGTATGCGGCGTCGATGGCCTTGGCGAAATACTGGCGGGCTGGGTCGCCTTGAAGCTGGAGGTCGAGGACGATGCCTGCTGCGATGTTGGCGGGGACGGAATTCGGCGAGGATTTGAGTGTGGTGCGATAAAGCGCGAGCGCGTCGTCGAGGCGTCCCTGGCGCATGAGTTGCTGGCCTCGGTGGATGTAGTCGGGTTGTTGCGGAGTGGCGGCGGGCGTTTGCGCCGGGAGATGGGCGGGCGCTGCCGCTAACGCAAAGAGTGCTGCGGGAATGAGCGCGATTGCCGCTTTCATTCGCGGGATTATCTCATAGGTAAGAAAACCCAGGGCGCAGCAAGCAGCGNNCCCTACGAACAGCAAACGGTCCGGGTTACTTTAGATTTTCGACCAGGTTGAGGCTGGAGAGAATGCGGCGATAATTGTAGATGCAAGTTTTTCCGTCGGGCGTCATCAGGACGAGGCCGATCAGATACACACCCGCGGGATCGTAGGGCACGAGCTGCCGCATCAGAGCCTTCTGCCCGGTTTTCAGATTCAGCCGATACACATTCGTGGGAACCTTGCCGCGCTCAAAAATGAAAAGCGATTGCGCGTCTGAGCTCCAAGCGATCGGCGCATCGTTCTCTCCCCAGCCTTGAATCGGTTGCGGCTCGCCGCTCTCCACGGGGAAGAGAAAGCCCTTGCGATCGGGGCCGATCGCGGCCACGGACTTCCCATCGGGAGAAATCGCGAACTCGAATGGCGCTACTCCTTCGGGCGTGATGGCTCGCGGCTTCGAGCCAGCGATGTCTTCGACGTAGAGCCGATCGTTGTGGCCCTTTTCATCTCCAGAGGAGACAAATCGTTTGCCATCCGGAAACCACCTTGCATCGAGATGAACGATTCCGTCGTCCGGGAGCAGCTTCGGCGCGCCCGCTCTGGTGGGCAGAAGCGTGAGTTGCGTTGGTTTCGTCGGATCGGAGGACAGCGCCCACTTTCCGTCGGGCGACAGCGCAAATGCGCGGCCTTGCCCTAAATTGGTCGCAGGAGATCCGTCGGTCTGGCGGATATAGACGGCGTAGTTGCCTCGGATGGCTGCGCCGCCTTCATAAAACAACAGCGTCTTTCCGTCCACAGACAGGTCGGCAGGAAGCGGGATGTCGAACAAGGCGAGATCGCGTTCCTTCGTCTCACCCGCAGTGAGATCAATCATCCCGCGCCGGCGGTCGTCGTGGGCGATCAAAGCGCTTCCGTCCCGGCGAATATCGTGAAGATTGAAAAAACCCGGGAGCCGCGCCAATTCCCGCTGGCGTCCTGAAAGACTTACAGCTCGGACCTCTCCCGCGGGGGAGAACCAAATTTCATCGCCGCCAGGCGACCATGAGAGACCCTGCACACTGGGCGAAACTTCGGTCAGGATTTTCTTGTTGCCAGCAAGGTCCACAACCGCGACCGATCCCATGTCGTCGTCGCGAAGACCGTGATCGAGAAAGGCGATCCGATCGCCCTTGGGGGATATGCGCACGCTGGAAATCCAACCGGTGGTCGCGTAAAGCAGCGTATCTATGGGGTATTCCAAGCGGTCCTGCCCGCCGGCGCTTCGTACCACCGCGAGCTTTGATCCGTCGGGAGACCAGTCGGCCCACTCGACGTCCTCGAGGACTTCCCGTGGCGCGCCCCCAGTCAGCGGCACGCGCGCGAGGGTGCCGTTCACTGTGAAAGGCCCGGTGACACGGCTGTTGAGCAAGACAGCCAACTCTCCGGTGGACGAGACTCCGAGGAGTTGGGCGCCTGGAATCCCCAGCGGGCGCGACTCGGGGCTTGCCTCGTTCGTCACGAACACGTCGGATGGATTTCCGTCCCACGATGCACTGTAAACGATGGTTTGCCCGTCGGGCGCGAACCGCGCTGTGCGAATGAGTCCGCGACGGAAAGTGAGAGGAATATAGTTCGGGAAGTTCACTTGCCAAAGTTTCTTGCCAAAGAAAAGTCCGACGGCGGCGCCAACGAGCAGCCCGGCGATCACGCCGACGGCGATCCATCGAGGCGCGCGCGATGGCGCGGCAGCAACACTTGCGACAGCGGCCGCCTCCGCCACGCTGCGCGAGGATTGTTGCATCGAGGTGAGTTCTGATGGATGCGCGGCGGACACGCGAGAGGAGGAACCGGACGAGATTCCAAGCGACGAACCGGATGACGAAACTGGCGATACGCCTGTGTGAGAACCGCTCGCGTCCTCACGTTCGAATTTGGCGATGACGGGGCGTGCGGATTCGAGATCTCGTTTCAGGCGCTTCAGATCGGCGCGAAGTTCGGCGGCGCTTTGATAGCGCAAGTCCCTGTCTTTTTCGAGAGCGTTGCTGATGATCTCTTCGAGCTTCGGCGGAATATCGGCATTGAGACGGACGGGCGCGACGGGAGCGCGGTGGAGTATGGCATCTGTGATCAGTGCAGAAGTATCGCCGCGGAAGGGCATCGTGCCCGTGGACATTTCGTACAGCACAGCGCCGAAAGAATAAAGATCCGTGCGCGCGTCCAATTCCTTGGCCGCGAGCTGCTCGGGCGACATATACGCGACGGTTCCGATGGCTGTGCCGGGACTGGTGAGGTACTCCGGGCTCACGGGCGCAATCGCGTTCGTCGGGAGCGTGTCTTGCGAGGCTATGGCTTCGTTTCTCGGAGTGAGTTTCGCCAAACCAAAATCGAGAATNNTTGATGTCGCGGTGAACGATGCCTTCTTTGTGCGCGGCTTCGAGACCGTCCACAATCTGGATCGCTAGATCGAGGCCGGCGTCGGTTTCCATGGGACGCCCGCCGATGCGATGCTTGAGCGTGTTGCCGTCCAAAAATTCCATAACAATGAAAGCGCGGCCGTTTTCCTCGCCGATATCGTAAATCGTGCAGATGTTGGGGTGATTGAGTGCGGAACTGGCTTTGGCTTCGCGCTTGAAACGCTCGAGGGCCTGCGCGTCGTGGGCCAATTCGTCGGGAAGAAATTTCAGAGCGACGGCGCGATCGAGACGAGTGTCCTCGGCTTTATAGACTACGCCCATGCCGCCGCCACCGAGTTTTTCGAGGATGCGGTAGTGAGAGATGGTGCGGCCGATTAGGGATTGGGACTCGGGCATGTGCGCGAAGTTTATGATGCGGATTTGCTCAAGTCAACGCGGGGGGAGAATTGGAAAGGGAAAAGGGGAAAGAGGGTTTTATGAATTTGGCATCGTAGCGGGAAATATAAAGCGTAAAAGCAAAGGGCGCGGTTGCGAGTGCGCGGAATCGCGGGTAGACTGATGAAAGTTAGAAATATGGTTCGGGGCGTAGCGAAGCCTGGTTATCGCGCCTGGTTCGGGACCAGGA
>PMAA01000225.1:0-11789 GCA_003152355.1 Acidobacteriota bacterium
TTGCGAAAGTCGTCTGTCAGCCAGCACCCAAGTGCGGCGTCCTTGCAGCTGTTCCGAGGAGGAACCACAGTGAAAACTATTGGCGCGTGGCGCTTTACGGCCTTCATGCTCGCTTCGTCTTTAATCTCTCCCGGCATCCTTCTAGCCGACGTTTCTAAGCAGTCCAAAGATGCCCTGGATAAATTGTTGCTGGGCAAGGATGTGAAGCCTCTCGTCGAATTGCCAGCCACCAAAGAAGGTGTGGACGTCTACTTGGTGCCTCCGCATGGCAAGCGTGTTGACGAACGCGGGCTGGATCTCGGCTCGATGAGCAAGGAGCTAAAGTCAAAAGGCGTCGGCGCGGAAGCCGAACAATGGCAGACGATCACCGATGTAAAAGTGGATAGCGACCGCATCGAAATTCATCTCGGAGGNNTACACGACGAACGTCACCGACCACGATCTTCAGCCGGAAGCAATTCTGAACTTCATGGCTCGCGTTCTCGACGTCAGCAAGCTTCAAACAGAGGTAGCAGCGAAGGACTTCCCAACGGAATTCAAGAGCGCTATCGCCGCAAGAACGGTCGCCGAAGGCATGACCTACCAGATGGTGCAGATCAGTTTCGGCGACCCCGAGCAGAAAAAAATCAACGACACAACAGACGGCACGTTCTCAGAAACCTGGTTCTACTTGAAGGACGGCCATCGCTGGGTCCTGACATTCGCCAACGGCAAAGTAAACAAAGTCCAGGTGTACTAAGGCATCGCGGGAATAGCGGCAAGCTAGGCCCTCGGCCCGACTCAAGCGAAATCGGCGGCAGGTCCCTAACCGGGCCTGCCGTCGTCTAGTTTCCGCGCCACAATCTTCGAAGTATTTGGTTTCGTAGGGCTGGCCGGAAGGCCGGCCGTCTCTCGTATCTCGCGTTGAATGAGGAATCCGAGTACGAGCTACCGCGGATCGCTTCTGTGGCAATCGGTCAATCGCAGCGCCGCCATCTTGTCGAAGCCCCGGAGCCTTGACAAGGGGTTAAGATTGCCGCATCAGATCCTCACGCACAATTTCCGCTGCTAGCGATGCTCCTCGAATGAACCACATCAATGGCCCGAAACTCCAAGCCGCCGTCGCTCCAATGAAGTACAGACCCTTCGCACTCGATTCCATCTTCCTGTTCAGCACTGGGTATCCAGCGTGTGCACGAATTTCGCTACGCAGTTCCCGGGAGAGAAATGGAATAGCGTTCACGTCGATACGATAACCGGTTCCTACGACGACGTGATCCACTGTTCGCGTCGTTCCGTCGTCGAGTTTAAGCATGACCCTGCCGTTCGTGGAAGAAGCGCGAGCCACCGTGCGACCGAGCCCAAAACGAACGCCATTCAGGCGAGGAACAAGCCTGCGGTCTGCGGCAGGGCGCATAACCCAACGGAGTTCTCGTGCGCGTATGAACCCAGGTGATTGCCAGAATACTCTTGGAGCAAACATGAAATCACGCATCGCTCCGCGCAAAGTCCAGTTTCGACTCATGGTGGGTTCGGCTGCGGGCGCTGTGTTGCCTTCCTGCCATCGCACCTCATCGGTTCGTGCCAAAACCTCTACGTCAGCTTGCCTTTCGGAGAGCAGCGCAGCACAGTCAATGGCGCTTTGTCCGGAACCGATCACCACTACGTTCTTTCCGGAAAATACATTCAGATCGTGCAAATCTGATGTATGAAACACTGAGCGCCCGCGCAGTTCCGCAAATTCGGCTGGAACGTACGCGAAAGGCTTTAATCCAACTGCGGTTACTACCCTTTCGGCGCTAATGTCCTCCCCGCTTTCCAGCCGGATGTGAAATATCCGATCGATGCGACTAAGATGCGATACCACGCGTTCATCCGTTTCTAAGTACGTTCTACGCTGAAACCACAAGCCATAATCGACCAGATCCTGAGAGGTAAACGTCTGAGGGTTGAGACCGGTATCCCTCGTGTAAGTCTGATAGTCGAATCCATCGCCAGACAAGGAACAACTGGACCGCGTAGAAAGCAGTCGCGTGCCTACCGGCACATTCTCGCGCCAAAAACCCATGGGCCGTCCCAATATGACGAAATTAGCGCCAGCGCTACTCAGTTTGGCACCGATTGCCAGCCCATAAGGTCCTGCACCAATAATTGCGATGGAATAATGCATCATGACCTGACTTGCCGGTCGCCGTCTCCAGTCAGAATAATCTCCCTAGTGAATCCCGAATCGGACACTATTGTCGGTGTCGTGTGCCGTGTTCACATACGCGATTTCCAGTATGGGCGACAAACGATGTCATGAGCGCGCATTTTTCTGCAGTCGAACTTGGCTATGTTCGGATACGTGAAGATAGTCCGCAGTCGCATCACTAAACGGCGAGTCAAAAACTGACGTTCCGAAATGAAGCCATCCAGGCGCGCGAAGTCTCTCGTTCGTGCTATATTTTTATCTCTATCTTCGATTCTTCGCACCCATGCTACGAGCGGACTGGCCATCAGCGTAGTGCGAACCACGATGACCAGGCAGAATAGCCAACGAAATTCCGATACTTTCCTTCGGGCAGGAGACTGTGTACAGGTGCGTAGTTTTCCTGAGATTTTAGCCACGCTCGACTCGAACGGACAATTAGACAAACTGCCGTTTATGCCCGAAATGATTCAATTTTGCGGCAAGAAATTCAGGGTCAGTAAGCGTGCCGAGAATTCATGTTTTGAAAACAAGGTGCGAAGGATGGGCAACGCCGTTCATTTGATGGATCTTCGGTGCGATGGCTCCTCTCATGACGGCTGTCAAATTAGATGTCTGCTTTTCTGGAGGGAAGAATGGCTCAATCGAATCTCCAGTTTGAGCCAAGACACTGAGACGCTAAGTTCAATTAGCTATCCATCAAACGACTCAGCCACAGACGGCAGATTACGCACTCGCTCAGGCCTTCACGAAGGCAGCGTCACCTACATATGTCAAGCAACCGAGATCGGCAAGATCGCTAAGGAAGAGATCAAGCTTTGGAATCTCAGTTCCTACGTGCGGGAGTTTCGCGTGGGAAACGCGGGTTGGCTTGAGGCAAAGTGGCTTGTGCGCTGGTTCTTAGCTTGGATACGCTGGCGCATCTTTAAGTTTTTTTCCAGTGCGACGACGACACCCGTCGTGGAGTNNCACAGAAAGAGATCCTCGCTTCCCTCACGAAGTCTGGCAAAAACCACGGGCTGGCTTTCAGCGCGGAAATGTTGACTTTTTGTGGCAAACAGTACCGAGTTCTCGACAAGATAGACAGAATGATCGACGAAGAAACGGGGAAGATGAAAGAGTTGAAAAATGCCTGTCTCATCCTGGAGTCGGTCACCTGCAGAGGAAATTGCACGCTCTGTCCAAGAGCAAAATTCCATTTCTGGCGAAACGAATGGCTGAAAGCCAAGACCTCTTTGTAAACCGGCTCACCTGCTCAGCCATCAACCCACCTGAGTTTAAGTCAGCCTCTACAATTCTCTTAGATTCTTTCAGTGATTGATACAGATTTGCCCGCTTCAGGGAATCACTGACTCCGNNCACTGCCCCAGTTACGTGCCGTCTTCTTACGCCCTTTGCCCGGATTGATCGTCTACGACTCAACGTCACCGTACTTGATTTTCCGATGGCCCGATAGAGCCGCTGGTAACCGGCGGACCTCACGGGCTCATAGCGTTTGTTGGGAATGAATATGTTCGCGGGCTTGATATCCCGGTGGATGATGCCGGCTGAGTGCGCGGCGTCGAGAGCGTCGGCTATCTGTATGGCGTAATCAAGAAGCAGATCCAGCTCGAGCGGCTTGCCACCGAGGCGATGCTTCAAAGTCACGCCGTCGAGAAACTCCATGACGATGAATGTTCGCCCCGCGTCCTCGCCAATGTCATGACTCGTGCAGATGTTGGGGTGATTGAGCGCTGCTAAAATGCCTTTTGTGCCAGTGCCGCCACGAAATCCAGAACCCCCCTGCGAAGTGCGGAAATCCGTGCGCGATTCATTTGGTGTCCCCCGGACGCTCGAAGTCGTGGCCGTCGTGAAAGGCGTGGCGGGGGCGCGAGCGGCCATAAACGACTTTACAAAAGATCTCACTCAAGAGGAACAGAAGTCAGGAATCTTTTTCTGCTGGCAATACACGCGGCGTGCGAGTCAGTCGAGGGAGACCGTATATAGAGGAAGAGGAATCTAAGAGGAGCGATGATTGGCCGTTGGCCCCTAGGCCTACCTTCTCCTCCAAATTCGGAAGCGACCTCGTGCTCGGGAACCACGATCGTTCAATCGTCAGCCTTGGCTGCCGCTCGGCCAACTCCTTGATGGATTTGTGCAGACGCGTTTGCGCTATGAGCCTTATAACGACTTGGCTTCTTACGCTGAATTAGCTTCTTCCTGCGGGCCACCTTTTTCCGGCTAGCTTGCTTGTTCTCGCGCCTTCGTTTCTTCGTTGGCATTGCGGAAGTCTATCACCAGGACATTTCGCGGACAAAGACGACGAACTGATTATCGGTGATGCCGCAGTCGCTACGGTCGATGATACCGCTCTATCCAGATATCAAGACGCGAAGGCCGTTGATGGTGGCCCAGTTTGACGTCCTCGAATTCTTGCCGCTAGTGAGCGGGCGTTGGCTTCTTGTATGTCAGCGTGAGAAAGATAGTACACTTCCTCGGTTTGTCCCAATTTTTTCGTTAGTTTTTGTATTCGGTTTTGGCTTGTCCATACGGCGTCCCCGGTCTTGTTATCGAAATCGGCGAGGACGGAGCTCCGCGCAGTTGCTGCCGCCCTACGCCGGGCTCGACCAGTTTCAGCGTGCGTTATTCTGTTTGTATCGGCTCGAAATGGGGCTCCTGCACACCCAGAATCACCCATACCTCATTCGCGGTGCGAACGACATGCAGGTTTGGACGCGTGCTCTGTCCCTGTAGCTCAAACATGCGCGCCATTCCGAAGATGTGAGCCGATGCCGCAACGATGAATCGTGGGCGGTTCGGGTCCGCCACTGCCGGTGGCAAGTTTGCCAGCTCACGAATCGTATCAGGAGAAACATTGAAGTAAGTTACGGCCGACATGTCAAAAATGCCAGCACAAGGGGCATTCAGTGCCACGAATTTCGCAGCGAGTCCGTAGTATTTTTTCAAAGTTTCGTCGGCAACCCGGCCCTCAATACGACATCGAAGAATCCGGTTGGTCGAGTCGAACTCGAAGTGACAAGACATTAGATGCTTCTCAAGCCAGGCAGAGTATGCCGCGATAATCCCACTGGTTCCTAAGAATCGCAAACCAGTCCTTGAGATTTCGAGGTCGTGGGTTTCGCCAAAGATGTACCCGCTACGCTTCTTCCTCTCGCCCGGCGCTGGCCTAGCAGGTTATTTTTCCTTCAGCTTGCTGTTGGTTGCGGTCAGGCGAACCAAATATTTGTCACGGGCTTGCCATGATATCAGGATTCGTTCCCAGCAATGCTTTCGAGCGAGAGAGGACGTGATGCAAGCGAGGAAATCATCTTTAGCCGCATCTCGTCGCATTCTTCACTATGAAAAGCGCGTTCTAAGAGTTGCATCCCCGCCTCCAAAAAACTGCAGTAAATCTGCAGTAGGTCCATGCTCATAACGTATCGAAAGGAATCAAAACGGCTCAACTCGCCCATCTTGCAACGGCTAAACGAGTCAATTAGAATCCGAAATTTTCATAACCGGTCAGAATCGACTCTTGTTTTCCTAAACTGCGTGTCGGGAGTTCGACTCTCCCCAGCCCCACCACTCTTACTTTTCGGCTTCATGGGTTTAGGTCGGGGGGTTTTCTCGCCTGATGGAGCCAGGAACAGCGTTTGCAGTAAAACTGGAGTATTTCGATGATACGATCGCGAGTGCCATCCGAACATTTGGAAACTACACATTTCTAATGCCCTCGCCCGCACAACGAAAAGGCAGTCCACGTGGACGTCCCGTATTTCCTCGCGAGCGCGCTGAAGCTCATTCGTGCGCGTCTTCGATCGCGTCTGAGTTGCCGAATCTCCTCTGTGGTGAATAATTCCTGAGTTGGAAACAAACTGCTCGTCCTGGGCGAAGTCTAGTTCTTCAAGCCTATGCGGCCCAGAAGATTTTGGAAACGAGGATCAGGGCGCAAGCTCTCAAGCACCAAGTCAGAGCTTAACGACGAGGGGATGCCTAAGGACTTCTGCGAATACGCTTTTTCCAGGAACTCAAATGCTTTGTCATTTTCGCCGAGGCCGGCGTAGATTGTGGCCATCGTATATGGAGAAGCCGAGGTCTCTTTCGATTTGCGCTCCAAATCGCGGAGAATCTTTTCCGCTTTGGCTTTCCTGCCCACGGCTGAATAGGCGTGAGCTATTGCCACAACGCCCCCAGAGCCACCTGACATGGCGATGGCTTTCTGGTATTCAGAGATCGCTTCCTGCAGCTTGCCCGTACCTTCGTAACCGACGCCCAGAATGTAGTGCTGATACCAATCCTTGGGATCCAAAAGCAGCCCCCTCCTGCTGGCTTCAATCAATCCCGGGTAATCCCGTAGCTCATAGTAGGTTGTCGATTCCGCATACGCCGCGCTGGAACCATAATCCAGTTGGTCGATCTTTGCGATTTCCGCCAGAGCGTCGTCCCGTCGGCCAGTAAGGGCGAGAAAAGTTGCGCGATCCTCATGCGCGCAACTGTAGCTCGGCGCCAAGGAGATCGCACGGCTGAACTCTCGATCGGCATTGTCCCAATCCCAATCAAACTGCGAACTCAGCACGCCGAGGGTGTCGTGGGCTTCGCCGATGCTGTCGTCCAGTGCCACGGCCTTGGCTAACGCCTCCTTGGCAGACCGGTATGCTTGATCCCTTGGCAACGCTCCCTCAAAGGCTAAATAGACGTAAGTGTCTGCCAGTCCGGCGTAAGCTAGAGCGAAGTTCGGGTCTTGCTGGAGCGACTCCTGGAAATAATGTTGGGCCTTCCTAAGTGAATCAGAGTCGGTGAACTCATTGACAAAGTAAAGACGCCCCTTCAGGTAGGCATCGTATGCTGCTGGATTTACTGCGTGAGCCGCGCGAAGCTCAGCCTGCTGCTGCGGAGTCAGTTGTGCGCGGACTTGCTGCGCTATGGCATTCGCCACTTCGCCCTGCAACTTCAGGACATCGCCAAGATTGCGGTCATATGTCTCCGCCCAGAGGTGGTGGTCCGTGGTTGCCTCAAGGAGTTGAGCGGTGATCCGGACTTGCTGACCCGAACGAATGACCGACCCCTCAACGATGGCGTCCACGTTCAATTCTCGTGCAATTTCAGGGAGGCTCTTTTTTGTGCCTTTGTAACGCATGACAGAAGTTCGTGAGATAACGCGAAGAGAGCCGACCTGAGCCAGGTCCGTTATCAACTGGTCCGTCATTCCATCAACGAAGAATTCCTCCGACGGATTCCCTGACAAATTCTCGAGGGGTAGAACGGCGATGGAATTTAAACGCGGAGCCGCATTTGTACGATGAGTGCTGCCTGCGCGCGTCAGCCAGAAGGCAGAGCCTACAACGAGGAGGGCAAGGATCGTGGTGCCGAGGAACGCGCGAGATTTGGTAAGCCCTAGGTCGACATGCGCTTCGCCGGGCAGCTCAGACTGGGTAGAATGAGTTGCAGACTGAACGTCTACCCTGTCCACCGGCGCGATAAACCGGTATCCGCGGCGCGGAAGTGTTTCAATGTATCGTGGCGTTTCGGCGGAATCGCCGAGCGCCTCGCGAACGCGCGCAATCGCATTGTGAAGACTATGGTCGAAATCGACGAACGTGTCGGCTGTCCAAATCTGCGCTCGCAGCTCCTCGCGAGTGACCACATCGCCGGCGCGATTTAACAAAGCGGCCAGGACTTGCAACGGTTGCCCCTGCAGGCGGAGCCGTACACCCCGTTTACGCAGTTCGCCCGTGCGAACGTCCAGTTCGAAATTGTCGAAACGCAATGCACGCACGCGTGGTGCGGAGCTAGGCATATCAACGCCCGCAAGAGTGGCAAAGTCTATCACACTTCTTGTCGCCGGGAGGCAGGGTTGATTAAGGCTGGAATGCCTTTGTCTTTAATAGCTTAGCAATGGAGATAACTTTGGGGACGTATGGAGGTCGCGAGGATTGCACTCCACGCATGAACCGGCGAAAGTGCGCTGGTTCTGCAGGAGCTCACTAATCGACGGTGCCATCCAAACCGTTTGTGAGCTTTCCTACCAGAAATAAAGAAATATAAGGAGATTGAAAACATGAAAAAAGTATTGCATGTGCCACTGCTGTTGGCCGGCCTTTTGGCGCTCACCCCTTTTGTTTTGGCTCAGCAGAAACAGCCAGTGCAGCAGGGAGACCAGAGCAAGCTCGTCGTAATTGTACGCAATGCCACCGAGCAGTATCTAGATGTCAACAAAGCCACCGCGGCTGGATACAGCCCGTTATTTGGCTGCGTGAGCGGCTCGGACCACGGAGCCATGGGCATTCACTACGTCAATGGCGCTCTGCTGAACGGAACCGTTGACGCTACGCAGCCGCAGGCCCTCATCTATGAGCCGTCGTCGAACGGCGGTTTGCAACTGGTCGGCGTGGAGTTCATTGTAGACGCAGCGACCTGGTTGAAGACTCATTCCGCGCCCCCTGTTCTCGAGGGTCAAGTGTTCCTGTATGTCGACGCCCCGAACCGCTTCACCATACCGGCGTTCTTCGAACTCCACGTGTGGGCGTGGCGCGGCAACCCCCAGGGCTCCTTCGTGGACTGGAACGACCATGTGAGCTGCGCAGGGGATATGTGAGCTGCGCAGGTGAGTAGATCGGAGGAGACGCTTGCCTACGCTGTGCGTTTCCCTGTCTCGGACGCCGAATAACTTCACCGATGCATCGTGAGCGCGCCGCAGGAGGACAGGGAACCGAGACAGGGAAGACTTCCCCGCGGACGACACAAGGTAAGCGTCTCCCCCATTTGTTCACAACCCATCCAGCACGAAAGCAGGAGAGAATAAGGGGAATGCCCTAGCACGTCATCCAGGGCGACATTCCGGCTATCGGAAATGCGACGGCGGACGAAGTCCGGAGCATATCGAAGAAAATCGCTAGTTTTTCGGTCTCAGATCGCAGTGATTTCACGAAAGCTTTACGCAAGTGACAGGGGCGTCTCTGCTAGAAAGACCCCATCTTACAAGGGCTCAACGAATCAATTAGAATCCGCAATTTTCATAACGGGTCAGAAACGCCTCTTGTTTTCCTAAACTGCGTNNCGTCAACGACGCAGCGGAAGCCGATTGTTCCTGCACGGTCGCGGCCCGGCGACATCAATAGGAATTTTTCGTGCTCGTCCAGCCGGTACGTCTGAGGAAAATACCAGATCGATCCGCGCGGCTGGTAATACCCGCCACCTCGCAAAATCGCTGCGCGCGTATGCTCGTCGCGGAATTCATCGGTCCACTGCGAAACATTACCTTCCATGTCCAGAACGCCAAACGGACTCGCGCCTGCGGGAAACGCATCGACGTTTGTTGGCGCACGCATTGTTCGCTCGTGGTCAGGCAGAGGCAGCGCCTGCGGGTTCCATTCGTTGCCCCACGGGTAGAGTCTGCCGTCCGTCCCCTGCGCGGCATACTGCCACTCCCAATCATGCGGTAAACGCTTCCCTGCCCATGCCGCGTAGGCGCGCGCATCTTCAATCGAGATCCAGGTGACGGGTTCATTTCCCGCGCCATCGGGATAGGTTCCATTCGACCAGTGACGCAGGAAATTATGATCGTCCGCCGGATGATACTTCGCTGCGTCCAGGAATTTCTTGAACTCCGCGTTCGTCACTGGCGTCCGGTCAATGAAAAAACTCTTCACGTGAAGCATCTGGCGGTGGAATCGCCGCGGAGAGAACTCCCATGGATACTGCACATCCACGCCGGAGTCGTTGCCGCCCTCGATTTCAATTCCACGCGCTTTGAACTCGAAATTTCCTTCCGGGATGCGAACCATTCCAGGAGGCGCGTCCGCAACGGGCTCTGTCGCCGAAATTTTCACCATGGTCTGAGGAAGGTGGGTCCACGTGCGCATGAAAGCGGCCAACGGCCGCTCGGAAAGATTCAACTTGAAGAGCTCTTTCAGCGAGGCGCTCGGAGAAACATCTTGCGTCGCAAGCACCGCGCCGAAGCCGAGCCCCTCAATGTTTAAATTTATCGTCGCTTCGTTTCCGTTGATCGCGGGGGTTACCTCGAAGCCGTGCCATACATCGTAATAATGCATTCCTTCCCGGTGCGGGATGCGGAGCTGATCTCCCACGACGTCATATTCATTGCGATTGACGATCGTCCACAACGTTTGTTTCTCGCCCGGAAACTTGCTCGCGAAGACGCCGGCCTGCAGCGTCGGCACATGCGGCACCCAGTCCGCGCTCACTAGATTTTCGGCAAACGCGCGCTCGATGCGCGTGAATCGACGCACCGCTTCGGCATCGCGCGGCGTCATCCCATACCAGAAGCCCCATAGATTTTCGAGCGACGCGTATCCCACGCCGTTGAAAAACGCATGCTGAAGGCTGTTCGTCTTGTCGCGCGTGAAGCGATCCGTCACGTTGATCATGTGGCGCGGCTCGAGCCACTTCGCCTGGTTCACCATCGGCACGAACGGGTACGGAATGTCTTCCCAGGTCACCCAATCGTTCCAACTGATCGTGCTCCAGGCAAGCGATTCGTCGCGGATGGAAAATTGCGGCTCGAGCGCCAGCGGATGCTTCGCGTCTTCGGCAGCTGCGTGAAAGCTTGCGGGCACATCTTCGAGCGTGTCGAAGTTGACGCCGTCCGCGCCGATCTGCTTCATCAATTCGGCGAGCGCCTTCCCCACCGGCTCGCCCTCATCGCGCGTGCCTGTGTCCCACGCGAGCGTCGGGAAAAGCACTTTCACGCCATGGCGATGAAATTCATCCACCATGTTCCGCACGCCGGAAATGCCTCCTGGCATGTCGCGCACGAGATCGAACTGATTGCGGTCGTCTACGCCGATATTGGGATAGAGCGGCCAGATCAGCACCGCGTCAATCGGGCCCATCCGCCCTTCGACATCCGCGAGAAACCGGTCCACGGTATATTCACCCTTTTCGGGATCGTAAAAAGTGCGATCCCAGATGAGCATCTGGACCTGAGAGAAAACTTTCTGCGTCCAAGCCAATTCCGGCCGCGCGTACACGCTGCCGTCGTAGCGCAGCCGTGTGAGCCGCTCTTTTCGCCACGTCTTCAGTCCAGCGAGCCACCCGGCGGCATCCGCGGGATTCTCGGGCCCGGCCAGAAGAACATCCTGCGGTCCGGCAGGCTCACTCAAATTCATCACGCCCGTCGGCGGCACAAGGGCGTGCCGCGGCTTCCATTCGTCCGAAAGCGCGGCGACGGAAATCAAAGCAAGTGCGAGCGGCAGAATAATTCGGGTGTTGCGAGACCGAGGAGAACTCATGAGTGTTGGCTACCCAAATTCGTATTTGACGGGTTCGTGCGTCGCGTCGAAGCGCGGATTATACAGCTTTAATCCAAGAGCGCGCGCCTGGCGTCTTACTTCTTCTCGGCAGCGATGAGGTTGTCTTCGGGGTTGCGGTCAATCAGCTTGTTGTAAGGATCGATTCCCGCAAATGTGGGAACTTCATTCACAACCACTTCAATCGTGGATGAGTCTTGCGTGAAGCGCTGCTTGGCGAGGTAGAGCGGCTTGAGATGCTCCTTCGTGCCGCTAAACACGCCAACGTCAATCAAATCATTGATCGCCATTGGAGACTCGGCTCCGGATCCGTCGGCCTTGCGTTTTTGCGTGCTCACAGCCAGCGTGACTTTGTACTTGTGATCGGCCGT
>PMAA01000225.1:11796-16257 GCA_003152355.1 Acidobacteriota bacterium
CCGGTCGCATACCGATTCTTCATCAGGAAATTGTGAAGCCCCAAGTTCAATTGATCCTCGCCGATATAATCGGCAAGCGCGTACATTACGAGCGATCCCTTGTTGTACCAAACGTACGGCTCGCGCTGAACGAGCGTGATGGGGGGTTCATGGCGTGCCTCTGCTGCGCGCCCGCGCAGGTACCCGTCCAGCTCGTGGCGGAGCTGCTTCCTTACGATGTCCATCCCGTATTTCTTCTCGAGCACCTTCAGCGCCGAATATTCCGCGAGCGATTCCGACATCATGTTGGAACCCTGCGTGTCGCTGCCCACGAGCTGGTGCCCCCACCATTGATGGGCGAGTTCGTGCGCGGTCACGAAATAGAGCAAATCAATATCGTCCGGCTTCTTCATCCGTTCGATAAAGCCGATGGCCTCCGAGTACGGAACCGTGTTCGGAAACGATTGGGCAAAAGTCCGATAACGAGGGAATTCGAGAACGCGGAACTGTTGGAATTGATACGGGCTATAGTTTTTCCCGTAGTAGTCGAGACCCGCCTTCGCGGATTCGAGCATTCGATCGAGATCGTATTCGTGACCGGGCTGGTAATAGATCTCGAGCTTGACGCCGTTCCACTGGTCGCGCTTGACGTTGTACCGCGCCGAAAGAAACGAAAAGAAATCGTCGATGCGCGTGCCTCCCATGTCGTACTCGAAGTAGCGGCGGCCATTGTCGGTCCACTCGCGCTTCAGATAACCCGGCGCAATGGCGATCTGATCGGGCGAAGTGCTGACGATCGCATGAAACGTCACCCATTCAGAATCAGTGCTGAACAGATTGATATTGCTGTAGTAAGGATCGCCCGGCGGCGCCATCTCCTCGAGCGCTCCGAGCTTTTCTTCGCGGCGGCGAATGGGATCGTCGAGTTCGAGATTCGTGTCGTAGCCAATGAAGGGAAAATAACCGCGGTCGAAGAAAGTGCCGTTATACGCGAACTCCGGCCGTTCGTGGCCGTCTTTGAAACCGTGCGCGGTGTATGATGTTCGAAAATCCATGCGAATTGATTCACCGGGCTGAAGCGGCTCTTTCAGCTTGTAGATCGTGTAGAAATGCTTCTTGTCAACCATCCCTACGTCAAACTTACGATCGAATTGAATTTCGTCAATCGCCTCCCGGCCGTCAGTGATGTGAATTTCTGAAATCGGCTGCCCGGAACGGTTCGCAAGAATGTAGTGCCCCGTGGCCGTGAACGAACGCCGTTCGGGGACAATGTCTACGGCGACATCCACGTCAGTGACCTTCGGCTGCGGCAGACGTTCGTACTTCTTGTACAGCTTCTCGTAATCNNCCGGGCAGGCGCAGCCGCGCCAACCGGAAGCGCGCGGCCCACGAGAGATCCGTGCCACGGCGTGAAAACACAATTGACACGACGCCCAGAAACGCGCAGACAAAAAACCAGTACAAAATGGACCAGGCCAGCGCCGGAACAAAGTGCCCGTAGCCGTTCATGTCCGAATATGTGTACGGCGCGATTTCTCCGACGAGCACCAGACGATTCTCGATTCCGTAGCGATATAAAACAGGAATCAGAATAAAAAATCCGATGAGCAGCGCGTGGCCAACGAATTTGTTTCCGACGAGCGAATGGACAAAAAGCGCGAGCAGAATAAACGTCAGCAACTGCGGCAGCGCAATCAGATACATCTCTTTCAGATAGACGGGAATTTCGTAATGGTAGTAACCGAGGAACGTCTGCATCACGATCCCGCAAAGCAACACGACCGAAATGAGAATTAAATTGATCAGAGACAACGCGAAGAATTTGCTGAGCCAGTCAACCCAGTCGGGGACCGGTAGAGAATCGTGGATCTGGTCGAAGCGAACGTCGCGATCGTTCCAGACGAGCTCGCCCGCGTAGATCGTGCAGATAATGAAGAGAAACAGGAACGACGATCCCTGCAAAATCTGAACCATCAAGTAGGTGACCGGCCAGACGTAAACGTCGTTATTCTCACCGGCGAAATAGGCGCTCAACAGCGTGTTTACGGCCATAATGAGGACGATCGCCCAAAACACAATTGCGCGGGAAATCCCGGAAAATCGAAGTCTCGTGAGCGACCAGAGCTGGGAGCGAGTAGTTGCGGAATTGAAGACCTGCGTGACAGCCGGGAGACTGACGCCGAATCGCGGGCGAGCCTTCTGCTCCGCTTCTTCATCGGCTCGCGCTTCCTCCGCACGGCGGCTGGTGCGCCGAGCCGCCAGCAATTCCGCCGACATCGGAAACATTACAAATGTCACAATAAGTGCCGCGAGCCCAACGCCGAGCCAGAGCAGCCGGTTGGTCAGGAAAATCCCGCTCCAGTGCAAGAGCAGTGTATTTCTCTCGGCCACCGTCCAATATCGCGTCAGGGCTTGCACGAGATTGATGCCGAGTGGATCGAAAATCGAAGACCACGTGCGATCGAGCTTATTCGTCGCGGTTACCGAAACAAACAGAATCAGGTAAACGGCGAAAAGCGCGACGCCCTGCAAATACACGACGATGATTCGCCGCGAAAGCGCCGCGACGCAAAAGAATAAGCTGCCGAGAAAAAATATCTGCACGACGGTAATGGACAGGAATGGCTGCAAGTACGTCCAGAGGTGGATGGGAGCCAGACGCTCCTTCTCCGCCCAGGGCATGAACGTGCCAATCATTCCACCGGCGATCAGTCCGGAAAAAACGAAGATCGTAACCACGAACGACGCCACCCACCGTCCGCCCAGGTACGCGAACTTCGAAATCGGTTTTGTGAACAGAAGCTGATAGGTGTCCTGCTGAAAATCGCGCAAAATGGCCGGCCCAAATATCGCGGANNAAGACGTACGTCGAGATGCTCCGAAATCGAATCTTCATCTCGAGCATGAAAAAATTCATGAACATCAATGGCGCTCCGAAATTCCCGGTTAATTGCGCTCGTGGCGCGACAGCGTCAGGAAATAAACATCTTCGAGATCGGCGTCAATGGCAGTAAATCCATCGCCCGGCGACGACTCCGAATAAACGCGAACCGCGTGCAATCCGCCAACGAGATGCGTGGAAATGACATGGAGCGATTTCTCGATGGCCTCGCGTTCGGCATCGGTCTTGACGATTTTCGTCCAGACGCGGCCCTTAATAGTCTCAAGCGTCTGAGCCGGTGACCCTTCGATCAGGAGCTCGCCATTGCTGATCATCGCCATGCGGGAACAAAGCTCGCTTACGTCGTCCACAATGTGGGTCGAGAGGATCACCACCACATTTTGGCCAATGGAACTGAGAAGATTGAGGAAGCGATTACGCTCGGCCGGATCGAGCCCCGCGGTCGGCTCATCAACGATAATCAATTTCGGATTCGCGAGCAGCGCCTGCGCGATTCCGAATCGTTGCTTCATGCCCCCGGAAAAGCCTCCCAGGTTTTTCTTGCGCAAGTCCCAGAGATTCGTTTGTTGCAATAGTCCTTCCACGAGCTCCTTGCGCTCGCTTCGATTTGTAATTCCCTTCATAACCGCCAGATGACTCAGCAAATCAATCGCGCTCATCTTCGGATAGACGCCGAATTCCTGCGGCAAATAGCCGAGAAGCTGGCGCGTCGTGTTCTTATTCGCGATCAGATCGAGCGAATCGAGGTGAGCGGAACCGGTGTCCGGGTCGAGGAGCGTGGCAAGAATTTTCATCAAAGTTGACTTGCCTGCGCCGTTCGGCCCCAACAGGCCAAACATCCCCGGCGGAATCTCAAGCGAGATTCCGCGAAGGGCGCGAACGCCGCCAGGGTAAGTCTTGGTTAGATTTTGAATTGAGAGCACGGCGCAATCTCCTCGGCAAGTGACGACTCTTTCGCAGGATGGTACATCCAGCGAGTCACATAACTGCGGCAATCGAGCGCAGATTGTACTCGAAACGCCGCGCGCGAGCTACCTTCCGCGCTTCACACACTTCGCCCGCGCGATTCGCGGTCCTGTTTATATGTTCGACAGGATATACGCACACGGATAGCAGGAAAGTTTCAGAAAATTTGCGTCGCCACGGTTTGACGTCCTATAGAGTCTGTGTGATGACTACTGTGTTTGTCAGGGCACGACTTCAGTCATGCCGTAATACTAGACAAGGTTGTCATCCCGAACAAAGTGAGGGATCCGCATTTCGTATAGAAAGGCTCGATTACATTTACATCTTGGCAAGCGCTGCAAAATTAGAACAACGAGCTAAGCTTGTTGCGCTTTTTGCTTCGGCTCCGCCATCAGTTCGATCATCGCCTCATTGAACGCCGGTATATCGCCCGGCTGGCGGCTGCTCACCCAGTTGCGATCCTTTGCAACGGTTACGTCCATCCACTTGCCCCCGGCGTTGCGGATATCGTCCTGAATCGTGTGATAGCTCGTTAGGGTGCAGTCTTTGACGAGCCCAGCGGATACGAGCAGCCACGCCGCGTGGCAAATCATCGCGATCGGCTTTTTCTGCCG
>PMAA01000105.1 GCA_003152355.1 Acidobacteriota bacterium
GGGATTTCTGCCGCGCACCAACATCGCAGAGGAGGAGCGGCTGAGTGTTTTGCACCCGCTGGCACTGGATGGCGTGCGGCTGGCGCGGGATCTGGCTTTAGTGTTCCGCAAGGACCGTCAGCTTTCGAGAGCGGCACAGGAATTCCTGGAAATCGCGACCCAACCCTTCAAGAAACGCGATCAAGAAGCGGGTTCTGGACGGGCGCGCAGTGCCGTATGATTGAAAACGGCGTGAATTCATCCAATCGGCGCGCCCAGCGGCGTCTTTGTGTGATAAGTTCAGCGGGCGTCTGGTTTTTGCAGCGATGAGTGCGTCGGGACATTAGATTATTCGGAGGAGTTGAGAATTGGGAAAAAGCATGGTCCCGAAGCGGTTGTTCTTCACCAAGGGTGTAGGGAAACACAAAGAGCGACTGACCTCTTTTGAGCTGGCATTGCGCGATGCCGGCATTGCGGCGCAGAATCTGGTACGCGTCTCGTCGATCTTTCCTCCCCAGGCAAAGCTGATTGGCCGCAAAGAAGGGCTGAAATACCTGAGTCCCGGCGAAGTGGTTTTCGCGGTGGTTGCGGAAAACTCCACACGTGAGCCGCACCGGCTGGTCGTGTCAAGCATCGGCGTGGCGATTCCGAGTGATCGTAACACTTACGGTTACTTAAGCGAGCATCACAGCTTCGGGGAGACCGAAGAGCAGGCTGGAGAATACGCGGAAGAGCTGGCGGCAGAGATGCTGGCGACCACGCTCGACGTGGATTTCGATCCCGACAAGAGCTGGGACGAGAAAAAAGAGATTTATAGAATTTCCAACAAAATTGTTCGCACCGCAAATGTGACGCAGTCGGCGATTGGGGACAAACGCGGACTCTGGACGACGACGATTGCGGCGGCAATTCTGATTTTCGAGTAGCCGGCGGCAGAATCAGGCAGGGCGTGGGCCAAATGGCCTGCGCCTTTTGCTTGTTTCGTAACATTCGTAACTGTGGGAAGCACAAATATGGCAGAGAACGGAAAATTTTGCGTTGGGCTGGTGCAAATGAGCTGCGGATCCGATCCAGACGCCAATCTGGACAAGGCCGCGGAGCGCGTTCGCGAGGCCGCGCGTCAGGGAGCGGATGTTGTTTGCCTGCCGGAGTTGTTTCGCGCGCAGTATTTCTGCCAGCGCGAGGATATAAAGCTGTTCGATCTCGCCGAAACGATTCCCGGTCCCACCACCGAAAAGTTGGGCGCGGTGGCCCGCGAAGAGAAGGTCGTCGTGATTGCGTCGCTGTTTGAGCGGCGCGCTCCCGGTTTGTATCACAACACTGCCGCGATCCTCGAGAAGGACGGCCGTATTGCGGGCATGTACCGAAAAATGCACATTCCCGACGATCCGCTCTACTACGAGAAGTTCTATTTCACGCCGGGCGATCTGGGCTTTCCGAATTTCGACACGAAATTCGGGCGCATCGCCGTGCTCGTATGCTGGGACCAGTGGTATCCGGAAGGCGCACGGCTGGCGAGCCTCGGCGGCGCGAGCATCATTTTTTATCCGACGGCGATCGGCTGGCACCCGTCGGAAAAAAGCGAGCACGGCGCGTCGCAGCTCGACGCGTGGCGGACGATTCAACGCTCGCACGCGATCGCCAACGGAATTTTCGTCGCCGCGGTGAATCGCACCGGATACGAAGGCACGAAAGAAAGCGGGCTGGAATTCTGGGGCTCGTCGTTCGTGGCCGATCCTTTCGGACAAATCATCGCCGAGGCTTCGACGAACAAAGAAGAGATCCTCGTCGTCGAATGCGATCCGCGGCGCATGGACGACATCCGCCGCAACTGGCCTTTCCTGCGCGATCGCCGGATCGACGCCTACTCTCCCATCCTGAAACGATGGCTCGACTGAAATCGAAATCCAAATCAGGCGCGACGCCGCTCGAGTCTGCCCTCCGCATGCCCGCGGAGTGGGAGCCGCACGAAGCGACGTGGCTCGCATGGCCGCACGAGCGCACGGACTGGCCGGGAAAATTCGCGCCCGTTCCGTGGGTCTATGCTGACATCGTCCGAATTCTTTCGCGCGTCGAGCGCGTGCGGATTCTCGTTGCCGGCGGCAATGAAAAACGGCTGGCGCAGGTCGCCCTTAAAAAGTCCGGCGCAAATCTCAACGCGGTGGATTTCTATATCGTCCCCACCGACCGCGGATGGATTCGCGATTTCGGGCCAATCTTTGTGAAGCAAGACGGCGGCAAAGGCGAGATCGCCATCTCCAAGTGGCGTTTCAACGCCTGGGCAAAATACGACAACTGGAAACGGGACCACGCCGCTGTAAAAAAAATCGCGCCACGATTGAACATGCAAGTTTGGGAAGCCGCGCAAGACGGCCGGCCGATCGTCCTCGAGGGCGGAAGCATTGACGTGAACGGCCGCGGCACTCTGCTTACCACGGAAGAATGCCTGTTGAGCGCGGAGCAGGCGCGAAACCCCGGCCTCTCACGTGAAGACATCGTGAGAATTTTTCGCGATTACCTTGCCGTGACAAACGTCCTGTGGCTCAATCGCGGGATTGCCGGCGACGATACCCACGGCCACGTGGACGATCTGGCGCGCTTTGTGGACCCGACTACGGTCGTTACGGTGGTGGAAGAAGATCCATCGGACGTGAACTACGAACCACTGCAGGAAAATCTCGCACGCCTGCGCGAGATGAAAGATCAGGATGGCCGGCCGCTGCGGGTCGAAACGCTCCCGATGCCGCAACCGGTGATTTTCGCGGGGCAGCGTTTGCCTGCGAGCTACGCGAATTTCTACATCGCGAACGGCACGGTGCTCGTGCCGACATTTAACGACGCCAACGACCGAGTCGCGCTCGAAACGATTGCCGCCCTATTTCCCGGCCGCGCGGTGATAGGAGTTGCGTGCCGTGATCTCGTTCTGGGGCTGGGAACGCTGCACTGCATGACGCAGCAGCAGCCTGCGTGATGCATGCTTCAGGTGGGCTCGCGATTATTCTGCAGCGAGGTGGCCGGCACGCTGGCGAATCACCGCGATAAACGCGGACGCCGCGCGCGGCAGATGGCGATCGCGGCGGTAGATCAATCCGAGCTCGCGCCAAAGCTCCACATCCTTCAGCGGAATCAGCTTGACCTTCCCTGCCTTCGCATCGTCCGCAGCATACGCTGCGCTGATCAACGAAACGCCAAGGCCGGCCGCAACGAAGCGTTTGATCATGCTGACGCTCGGCAATTCCATCGCCGTGCGGATCGTGCCTCGATACGGGCGAAAATATTTGTCGAACAACTGGCGCGTGAAGCCAGTCTTCGGAAGAATTAGCGGTTGCTCCGCGATTTCCGCAGCTGTCACGGACTTCAACTGCGCGAGCGGATTTTTCGGGCTGGTCATCAGCATGACGCGATCGCGAAAAATCGGATGAACCTTCAGGCCCGCCGACTTTACCGGCAGCGTCACGATGCCGAAATCTATCGAGCCGTCTTCGACTTTTTGCAGAATCTTGTGGCTGAAATTACGATAGATGCTGATCTGCACGTCGGGATAGAGGCGCTGGTATTCGGCGAAGACGTCGGGGAGAACGTAAAGGCACGTCGCTTCGTTCGCGCCGATGGCCAGCATGCCGCGCGGCGTAGCGGCCTGATCGGTCATCGCGCGGTGCGATTCCTGCCGAAGCGCGATCATGCGCTTGGCGTAATCGAGCAGCACTTCCCCGGAGGGCGTGAGACGCACCGCCTTGCCCATGCGGCCGAAGAGCTTTTCGCCGTATTCGAGCTCGAGCTGGCGAATCTGCGCGCTGACGGCAGACTGCGAAAGAAACACTTTTCGCCCCGCGAGAGAGAAACTCCCGTTTTTGGCAACTTCAACGAATGTTGTCAGTTGATCGAAATCCATAATTTGTAGTCGCTTATTCTAGCAGGATACCGTACAGATTCCTCACATGGTGCAAGCGTGGCGGAGCGGCTCGCACGGCATCATGCCACCGGCACGAGCGGGGATTCGACGAGCAAGCGGCTCAGCGCGCCGACCGGCATCGGTTCCGGCTTTTCCAGACGATCGAGCGCCGCCAACCAAGTCTCTTCAATCGAAAGTGCGCGATGAATTGGCGCGAGACGCACGAGCGCTGGCGCGCGGAGCGGATCGAGGAGCATCTCGGCGCGCGGGCTTCCCGTTCGCATGAAGTGCTCGCTCAGGACGCGGCGGAGGCATTCCTGCTCGAATTCACTGATCGCCTCGGGCTTCAGGAACTCGCGGTGATACGAAAGGCCGGGCAGCGAGTCGGCAAGAACGTAGGACAGGCCACCGGTCATGCCAGACCCGAAATTCGCACCCGCCGGACCCAGGATGATAACGACGCCAGCTGTCATGTATTCGCAGCCGTGTTGCCCGATTCCTTCGACAACCGCCAGCGCGCCGCTATTGCGAACCGCGAATCGCTCCCCTGCGCGGCCGGCGATGTAAAGCTCGCCGCGCGTCGCGCCGTAAAGAACCGTGTTGCCCGCGAGGACGTCGCCGCGTCGCGAAGCCGCTGCACCAGCCGTGATCGCAATTCGGCCTCCGCTCAATCCTTTGCCAACGTAGTCGTTCGCTTCGCCTACGAGACGAAAATTCACGCCCGGAACTAGAAATGCCCCGAAACTTTGCCCTGCCGAGCCGCGGAATTCGAAATCGAAGCAGCGTCCCGGAGCGGCAGGCCAAGAGCGGCGCAACAGTTCCCCGCTGAAACGCGCGCCCACGCTGCGGTCGGAATTTGCAATCGAGAAATGGCGGCGCACTTTCCTGGCTTTCGTTCCAATGAGGACGTGATCAAGTTCCACGTTGATGCCGAGATAATCGTCAATCGGCGCGAGAGACGGCGAAGCGTGCTCCTCGGCTGAATCGAGCAGATCGCCGAAGATGGATGCGGCGCGCGGCGTGCGGAATTTCAAGCGTTCCACATCGCCGACGATTTCCTGAATCGAGCGTGCCCCGAGTTTTGCGAGTAGTTCGCGCACTTCAGTGGCAACGCCCTTGAAATAAGTCATCACCATCTCGGGCTTGCCGGCGAAGCGTTCGCGATATTTTTCGTCCTGCGTGGCGATGCCGGCGGGACAAGTATTCAAATGGCACTGACGCGCCATCACGCAGCCGATGGCCAAAAGCGCCGCGGTGCCGAAGCCGAATTCGTCGGCGCCAAGCAGAGCCGCGAGGACAACATCGCGTCCGGATTTAAATCCGCCGTCAACGCGCAAGCGAACGCGGCGGCGGAAACCGGAGCGCAGAAGCGTATTGTGCGCGTCGCGCAGGCCTACTTCCCACGGAAGCCCAGTATTTTTGATCGAAGTGAGCGGCGATGCGCCCGTGCCGCCGTCGAAGCCGCTAATCGTAACCACATGCGCGCCGGCCTTCGCCACGCCCGCGGCAATGATTCCCACGCCCGCGCCGGAAACCAGCTTCACCCCGATGCGCGCGCGCGGATTCACAGCGCGCAAATCGTGAATCAACTGCGCCAGGTCCTCGATGCTGTAAATATCGTGATGCGGCGGCGGAGATATCAGCGACATCCCCGGCGATGCATGCCGCAGCCGCGCGATATAGGGCGTGACCTTCGCCGCCGGAATCTGCCCGCCTTCGCCGGGCTTTGAGCCCTGCGCCATCTTGATTTCAATTTCGCCCGCTTGGACGAGGTACTCGGTGGTCACGCCGAATCGGCCGGAAGCCACTTGCTTCACGCGGTTCGCGGCTTCGGGCTCGCGCACATAGATGCTCGGATCCTCGCCGCCTTCGCCCGTATTGCTTCGCGCGTCGAGTCGGTTCATGGCGATGGCGAGCGTACGATGCGCTTCCGGCCCGAGAGCGCCGAGAGACATCGCCTGCGTGCTGAATCGGCGAACGATCTGATCGGCGGGCTCGACTTCGTCAAGCGAAAGCAAATCGCGCGCCGCGAAATCGAGAAGATCTCGAACGGCCACTGGCTCGCGCGTATCCGCGAGCTCCGAGTACGCCCTGTAATTCTCCGTGCCGGGCTCGCGAATGTATTTGTGCAACCGGCGCATCAATTCAGGAGAGGTCCCGTGGCGCTCGCCGGTCTGGCGGAAGCGATAGAGGCCGGAGTCCTGCAAACCGGGTGACGCGGCGCCAAACGCCTCGACGTGCCGGCTCAAACTATCCTCAAAAAGTTCGCCGAGAGTTTTTCCGCCCAGCACGGACGCCGCATCTTCGAAATATTCGTCACAGACATCCGCGTCAAGTCCGACCACCGTGAAGAGCCGGCTGTTGCGATAGCTTGAAAGCGTCGAAATGCCCATCCGGGCGAGAACTTTCTTCAGGCCCGCTTCGACGGCCGAGAGATAACTCTCCGCGCCGCCGGGAGCTGTCGCCTCGGCAAGTTCAAGCGCGAGGTACGAGGACACCGCGCTTGCACCCACGGCAATCAGCAAGGCGACGTGATGGGTCTCGACAACCTGGCCCGTTTCAACGATCAGCGGCACGTCGTGCAAGCCGGCTGCGAGCATTCCCTTCCATGCAGCCGAGCACGCCAGAAGAGCGGGCAGAGCCGCTCGATCGGGGTTCGCAGTCTTATCGCTGAGCGCGACGACGCGTGAATGCGCGCTCGCAGCGCTGTGCGCTTCGTGCCGGACGCGTTCGAGCGCGGCAGCGGCCGCTTGCGCGCCGCCGCCAGCTTCAAACGTGAAATCGATCCAGCAAACGCGCCCGAGCAATCCCTTTACGACCGCGGCCATCTGTGCGGCGTCGAGTAGCGGCGAATTGGCAATTACGTGCCCGCCGAGACAAGTTTCAAGCGACATCACATGGGCTTCGCGCAGCGGATCGATCGCCGGATTCGTCACTTGAGCGAAGCTCTGCTTGCAGTAATCCCACAGCGGACGGCGCGCCGAAGAGAGAAACGCGGGAGGCGCATCGTCGCCCATGCTCCAGACGGCTTCCTTGCCATCGCGCGCCAGCGGCTGAAACAGGATGCGAAATTGATCTTCGGTCCAGCCGAGCGCCGCCGCGATGCGTTTAGGATCGTGGAGTGCGCTTAGAGACGAAGCCTTCGCACGCGCAGCCGGAGCGCGATGCAACACTGTGCGAGCGCCTGAATGTTTTCCGCTGCCGCTCTTTCGCGTGAGGGCTCCGTCAGCCGGTTGATGAATCGTGTTCGCCAGCGCATTGCCGCGAAGAATTTTCCCGGAGGCCGGATCGACGATCACCATTTCCCCCGGTCCCAGGCGCTCGCGCTCGATGATTTTCTTTCCTTCGAGGGATGCGACGCCGACTTCCGAGCCGAGGATCACCAGGCCGTCGGCGGTCACCGAATATCGCAACGGACGCAAGCCGTTGCGATCGAGCTTTGCGCCCACGGTCCGTCCATCGCTGAAAACGAGCGCCGCGGGGCCGTCCCACGGCTCCTGCTCGCGAGCCTGCGCCGCAAGGTAATCGCGCCAGAAGGAAGCGAGAGTTGCGTCGGATTCCCACGCAGGCGGCACCATTCGAAGCATCGCCGCTGCTGGCGAATATTCGAGACGCAGAAGAATCTCAAATGCGTTGTCGAAGCTGGCCGAGTCACTGACGTCATTCTCGAGCGCGCCAAGCCAATCTCCGGCGCCGAGCTGGCGGCGCAAATCCTGTTCGCGCGCCTGCATCCATCGGCGATTTGCGCCAATGGTGTTGATCTCTCCGTTGTGCGCGACGTAGCGGAATGGCTGCGCCAGGCGCCACGTCGGCCGCGTGTTCGTGGAATAGCGTTGATGAAAAATAGCGAACGGAACGTGGAACTCCGAGGCGGCCAGATCGGAATAGAACGCAGGGAGTTGCTCAGGCGCGAGCAGTCCTTTGTAAACAACGGTGCGCGAGGAGAGCGACGCGAAGTAAGCTAAATCGGGTAGCGCAAACTCAACGCGCTTGCGCAAGAAAAAGAGCCGGCGTTCGAGATCACACTCGTTCGGTGAATCAGCCTCAAAGAAAACTTGGCGGATAACGGGCTGAGTCGCCGCGGATGACGGGCCGAGGATTCCAGGATTGGTCGGTACGGTGCGCCAACCGAGACACCGCAGTCCCGCAGCGCGCGAGAACTCCTCGATTGAACTGCAAGTGGCGGCAGCGCCTTCGCGCGAAAGGAAAACGACGCCGAGCCCATATCGTTCGGGAAGTTCAATTCCCGTTTCGCCCGCGCGTGCGCGAAAAAATTTGTCGGGGATGGGAGTCAGCAACCCGGCGCCATCGCCGCTCGAGCCGTCCGCATCCACGCCGCCGCGATGCGAAAGACGGCGCAAGGCTTCGAGAGCTCGCTCAACTACTTCACGCGAACCCGCCGGAGTGCCGAGTTGCGCGATGAAACCGACGCCGCAGGCATCATGATCTACCGGCGGCTTATGGCGGCTTCTCCCCATGGTAGTTGAATAGACGAGGTTTGCCGGAATGTACAATTCAGATTTTGGATGGGTGTGACTCGTTTTTTAGTGAGGATCAATCTGCCACGAGTTATCGAACGCCAAAGCCGCCCGAACGGCGGCGCTGCTTGACAAATGCGAGTGGTGTTGGGAATATCCCCTTTACCCGGAGGTAACTATGCGCTCAGCTCGACGTGACTTCGTGAAACAAGCTCTCGCGACAGGCGCTTTCTCAGGACTGTTCGCCACTCCCGCTGCTGCCAAAGCCGTAGCCAGATTTCTGGGGCAAACCGGCGATGTTGCGCCCGCAAGCCATATCAGCCAGCAACAGGCGCAATTTTGGACCGCGTTTGCCGACTCGACAGGCACCCCTGCAGTTCAGACCGGGGCGTTTCGCATGCGCGGCAAAGACTCCGGCGCGGATCCCGGACGCGCGCCCGTATTTCTGAATTACACGAAGTCGACCGGCTTTCGCGCGATCACCGACATTAAACCTTCAGAGTTGCTGCCACACGACGGCGACGTCAACATGGGCGTGAACGTAGCAGGGTTCCGGGCGGCGACAGGAGACGCAAAGCTCTTCGAAAATTTGCAATCGTCGCAATTCCGCGTGGATGTCATACAAAAGAAAGCTGTCTTGAATTTTCTCGATCCAATGGCATGGACGGCGATCGCCGCGATGTTCCCGAGAGAGAACGGCAAGATGCCGAAATTGGGGGACACGGGATTCGATCCCGGCTCGACTTGGCAGAAGATGCAGAGCATGCGGCTGCCGGGAGGATCGGGACGTTGGGCATTTAACTTCACACTGCAAGCAAAGGAATCCATGTTCTCGCAACTGATGAAAACGGCGACCACTGAAATCGGACGTTTCGCCCCGGTGATCGGTCTGCCGGCCATCAGCGTCGGCGCGCTCAGCGCATTCACGAGTTTTTACGCACTCGTGCATCCAGCGAGTTCGAGATCAGTATTTCAACATATGCCGGTGGACGTATTTGCGACGCAACAGTCGTGGGCGGCACAACAATCCTCTGTGGGATTGCCGCTTCTCTCCGGTGATTACGTTCTGGTGCCGACGAGCCAGTACGCGAAGATTAAGGATGCGCTACCGAACCTGGAACTCCAGCAGGGATTCGTCGTGCCCAAGGGCACAGCGCCGGGCGATGCGCTGGAAGTGGCTGCCGATCCGACGAAAGTTCCGGACGTCACCTACGTGACGGTGACGGCGCAGATTGCCCCGGCAGATGTAATTCAAGAGACAAAGCCGACGACGCCGGGCGATACGACGAAACCAAGTTAGTGAAGCGAGTTGGTGACTGTTACGTCGAAGCGGTTTCCAATACAGGGCGCAGTTCTTGCGTCGGTCGCCGACAACCGCCAGACTTGAACTGTGTGTCCGCGCTTTAGCTAGCTTTCTCGCCGCAACGATCTCCGAATCAACATCCTCCTCAAGACTACAATCTCCCGAAATCGGGCTGCTCACCGTCTGGTTTCAATATCGAACGCCGGACTCATCCGTTAGTTTCGAGTTCGGTCCAAGGAAGATTCGCCTTGACAGAAATACACGCGGAGGAATAAGTTCGCGCAGTTCTAGGCTTCCCATTACCACACCCAAATGTGGCCGTATCTCCGCCCCGATGCGGAAAGTCCAGCTTCCACGAAGGAGTTCTCATGAAACGATGCACAGTGATCTCAGCCCTCACCGTGTTGTTCGCAGTTGCTCTTGCGAATACCGCGCGAGCACAAGCAACCAACTTTGCGATGGTTGGACTTACCGGTAACGATACATTGCAACTTAATTTGGTGCCATATCCTCCGACTCCATCTTCGCAACCCCAACCCTGCACGGCGACACTCGGTTTTCAGGACCACAACGGTGACCCGTTGGGACCGAGTTGGGCCGGTACATTGGCTGTCGGTGACTCGGCCTCGATCTCTCTGAGCGGCGAGTTTGTCAGTATAGCGGGTGAAGAAAGAGCTGAAGTGCTTCCGACGGTCAGTTTTGAAGGCGATAAGCCTCTCAGCCCTACATGCATTGCTTCGGTAGAGGTGTTTGATAATACTGCCGGCACGACCGTAGTGATTCCCGGATCCGTTGCTTATCCCCGAGAACCCGTTTTTGGGATGCTCGACGTGGCATTGGGCCAAAGTGCGCGGCTGAATGTGGTAGCCATATCCGACGTCTCCTGCCGCGCAGAGCTTAGTTTTGCGGACAACAACGGAAATACGGTAGGTGACACCCTCGAGGTAGACAGTTCGGACGGTCATGCGACATCGCTTGACCTTACGGGTTCCTCCGCCTTTCCCGGCTCATTAGTCCACCCAATTGTCACGCTGGCCAAAGGCGCGCCAGCAGCTTGCATCGTATCGGTGGAGGTGTACAACACATCCACGTTTGAGACGAGTTCGTACTTGCCTCCCCTCACTCGAGACCGGCTCGGCCCCAAATGACCAGCTCCGCCGTTTAGCTTTCGGACGGTGAATGTTGCGCCGCTAAGTCGCAGAATCGCTTTGAACGTTGAGGCGAAGACCGCAAATGCATATAAAATAGATTGGAAACCAAGAGTGGGGGCTGTAGCTCAGATGGATAGAGCAGCAGTTTCCTAAACTGCGTGTCGGGAGTTCGACTCTCCCCAGCCCCACCATCCTTACCTTTTCAGTTCCATGCGTTTAGCTCGACGTTGCCTTCTCGTTCGATACTGCCAAAAGCCCAGACCGCAGTAAAACTGCAGTAGTTCGGCAAGCGACTCGTAATCGGACATCGAGGGCTAGTTTCCGATTAATGCGTTTCGGGCGCTGTTCCAGAACCAGGTGATTCGGGCCGACGACTTGGCCGGGGCCATGTTGGATGCCGTCGTAAGCGGAACGGGCAGCGCGGAGGCCCCGTGTTCGAGAACCGTGACATCCGAGGCATGGTCGAGTCGCTTCATACTCACGGGTGAAAGGCTAATGAGACGATGAACGAACTCTTACGTAACGACATCCTAGTTGAGGATTCTACTCGCGTCGTCAGGTACAATTCGCTGGGCAATTCAAGGTCCCCGCGCTGCAACTACCGGTCTCCAACCCAAGACCGTGCTGTCTGTGAAGAGGCTGCAGCAATTTCTGCACCTTCAGGCAAAATGATCCACGGAACCGTAAGATTTTGTGCGATAGGAGCAAGTCAAAATGGACATGACGCGCCGACAATTCGCCCTAACTCTTGCAGCTGCCACCTACCTGCGGCCGTCCTTATTTGAGCCACTTTCCCCATTAGGAGTTCCCCGGGGCGTCGTCGCCGGCCGAGTCGCTTGGGCGCACGATCCGGCGGCTGTGACCTGGGATGGCACAGGTTCCTGGTGGACCGATGCCAACAATGACCAGTCTGTAATCGACCGCATGGTTTCCCGGTCCATTTGCGGCCTTACAAGTCAAAAAAGTGATGCCCAGGCATGGAGCTCCATCTTTCACTACTTCAATCGCACTCATGGTCGCGGTAAAGCCGGATACAGTGTTCGTCGCGATGCTTGAGATGACTATCGCCCGGTCGACTCCGCAATTTTCATAACGGGTCAGAAACGCCTCTTGTTTTCCTAATCCGTAGGTCGTGGGTTCGAGTCCCACCGCCGGCACCAACCCTTATTCGATGAAACGAAAGAGGTTCGGTCCAGTTCGCAACCTCGCTCTGGGGCTGCGGAAAATCACGATTGTAGTAAAATTGTAGTAGTTTTTCGCACAGTCGCCCCGTCCAATCTGAAATTCTAGAAGCGCGCTTTCCATTCGAATGTCGAATACTCCCGCGGCGCGATGAGTCTTCTCTGCCGCATTTCTGCTTGCTGCCCTGCAAGTTTCGTGCAGATATTCGTTCAGTCGTAGGTGGGCTGAATCCAATTCAGGAGTGATTCAAAGATGAATACAAAACTTGCAGCATCGGTCATCGCTGGCGTTCTTGGCGGTCTGCTATCCCATTTCGCGTGGACTCCATTAATTTCCCATCCTCAATCGCCGGAATCCGCGCCCAAAGAGGTGCGTTCACAAAGCTTCGTCTTGGTGGACGATAAGGGAAACGTTCAAGGCGTACTTTCGTTTGACGAGCCAAAGGGGACGGTTACCCATCTACCGTCAAGCTTTTGGATAGCAGGGGGCACGAGATTTGGACGGTAGGCGGCAGCGGTCTCTTGGCCGCCAAGGGTCAAAAGTAGTCAGGCATTGTCCGAGCCGCGTCTTGTGTCAGGATCGAGTACATGTGGAGGCTAACCGACAACCGCGTTCAAATAGAGCCGTATGACCCTTGCAATTGCGGTAGCGATAAGAAGGTCAAGCTGGCACACCACCGCTCGAGTTCTATTTATCGCATTGTGAATCGAGTGATCAGGGTGACGAAGGCGCGATCGGGTTGAAGACAATCTTCGGCATAGGTGCTTCACAAACAAGCTCGGTAAGTACGATGGTTTTCGCCAGTATCAATTAACTGCAGAAATCTGNNGCTGTTGCAAGGAACGTTGCAAGTTGTTCAGCACCACGCGTAACCCGGACTCGGAAAAAGTATCAAAGCAATAAAGTACCAAGGGATCTGCCGGAAATTCGTATAGGGTGGCGTCACCGGTGATCACCTCGAGCGATGGGCAAAGCAAAGTGGGACCACGGTACGATGCAATGTTCCGCCGGGCCTGTTTTGCTAAATCCTCGACCAATTCTACTCCTACGATACGCATAAACGGGAATTCCGCCGCCATCAGCAAGACTTTCCCTTTGCCGCAACCGAGGTCGATGAACATGAACCTGCCCCAGTCCAGGTTGAGGACTCCGAGGCGATCAAAAAACTTCTTGCCGGATGCGCTGTAGTAGCTGACGGTTCCGAATTTCGAAGCTGGAATGGGTTTGCGCGTCTCTACTCCACGCTCAAAATCCCACTTCCATCCCTCAATGAAGTCCGCACATGTGCGTAGCAAAGTGCGTAGAGTCTTGGCGACTCCCTTCTCCCTAATATAGGCAGGCAACTTACGAAGACGCTCGAGGCTAAACAATGCGGGGATTCCGTTATCCAACAGAAAGCTTCATTATTCCAGATGGGCAATCTTATACTAAAACGAGAGCGCGAGAAACATGGGTTCGAGTCCCACTGCCGGCACCAACCCTTACTTTTTTCGATTCAAGAAGTTCGGACGACTTCGCATTTCGGTTCTGAGGGCCTCAAGAAGCACTACTGTAGTAAATTCGTAGTAGTTCGCTGCACTATCAGCGCCGCGGCTCGGCTCACTTCAGCTTTGCGTATTCAGCCTTGGCTTGCTGCAGGATGGGAATGTCGGGGCCGGCGTCTTTCCAGAGAGTGAAGCAATCATGCTCCGAACTGCTTGAGGGTCAGACGGGTCACTGCGCCGCGGAGCCAGACTCGCGCAGTAGCACGACATCGGCGTCAATGCGGCGCCGGGTGAGCACGCCAATGTTCTCGCCGTCGGGCGACCACCGAAAACTGGTGATCTGATTGGTCTTAAAATTTGTGATCTGACGTCCTGGGGAATCGTCCAGAGGCTGGAGCCACAGGTTGCCCACGCCGTTCTTAATGATTGGATATACGAAGGCTTTCCCGTCGGGCGTAAGTCGCGGGCCAACACCTGACACCGCAGCATGTGCATCGAGCATGCGGACCTTTGGGTGGGGTCCAGCATCTAGTGGTACCACGGCGATCTTGTAGGCATTTGTTTGGTTGAGTCCGATGAAGAATGCCAACGATTTGCCATCCGGCGATAGGTCAACGGGTTGACTCGCGATCCAGGCGTCGGGAATTGCCGTTCCGGGCACACTCTCAGCGGTCCCGCCATTTATGGGCACGCGTTCGACTCGACTCTCGAAGAACACGTTGTAGTACGCCCACGTCGAGTCGAAGGAACATTCAGGAGCGACATTACGTTGTCCTTTCGAAAGTTGCTTCAGGTTCGTGCCATGCTCCGGAACGAATGCTGCGCCTCATTCCAACATACCTTTTCGAGAAATGTACCAGTACCTAAATACTCCCCAATATAGCTCCTTCAGTTCATTTCTGTTCTCGCTCCTGGTTGCGAAAGTCGTCTGTCAGCC
>PMAA01000020.1 GCA_003152355.1 Acidobacteriota bacterium
ATTAAAGTGTTGTTGTGCACATCGTCGTTCTGAAGCAGGTAGGGTTGTCCCGTATTCGGTCCATGAGTGCTGTCGCCCCGGGTAGACAGGACCTCGCCAATGCCATTCGTGCAGTTGTTGATGACGTTGTCGTACACCTGAACATTCGATGAGTTGGCAATTCCGATGGCGTTATGATCCCAAACGCTGTCGGTTTCATATTGCGGGAACACCGTGGTCTCGTTTTCGATGAGGTTATAGCGGATGATGGCAGACCAGCTGACCTCGTGTTGGATGCCTGCATTTTTATTGTTCTTGGTGTGGTTATACTCGTACAGAACATTCAAGTTGTCGCCGTCGGTGTGGAAGCCCGCGCCGTTGTTGTCATGGGAATAGTTGTTGCGAACGATCAGATTGGTGGCGTATTCGAACTTGGCGCCGCCGCCATTTAGGAAATTAGCCCAGTTGTTATAGGAAAATTCGTTGTTCTCGACGTCCATGGCCGTGCTGGCGTAGCCACCCTCCAAACCAAAGTCGCCGTTATTATGGGAATAGTTTCCTAGGACTGGTCCGCTGGTATCGATGCCATCGCCGTGATTGAGGAGCACTTCGTTGTTTTGAATAATCCAGTCGTCACGTCCCTGCACGGCGCCGTCAACGTCCCCGGCGAACTTCTCAATCGTGAGTCCTTCGATAGTGACACCATCAACTCCGGTTCCAACTGCAAGGATGGGATGGCTGCAAACAATCACTTCCATGGTGTGGCCGGTGGGATTTTGCGCGATATAAATCTGCTCGGTCGCATAGTCTCGGTAGAACGATCCCGTTACGACCTCGGACAAGCTCGTCACCCGGTTCAAAGGCGTACTGTCCAGAAAGAGGGCGTCAGAGAACTGACACGCAGTGGAAGTGCTAAGCAGGCAGGCTTGCGAGGTCTGTTGAGCGATCAACTGGGGTTGATTCGAAGCGACCCAATAGCTGCCAGATTGCGTCCAGGAAGTCACCACCTCAGATCCATTGAGGATCGCTCCCGAGGACCCGCTGAAGACGTCGTTGTTCTTGGGGGTTATGGCAGTCGCCATGCGATAGGTGCCGGCACTAAAACAAAAGGTGGTGCCTGACGGAGCGGCCGTTACCATCGCCGGCAGGTTGTCGCCCGGGCTAAAAGTGATATTGCAAACGGGACTGGCACTGACTACGCCGGAAATCTTCATTCCAGCGGGGAAAATCCTGACTGTGGCGGCTAGACCTACGAGAGCTACGCTTCCGAGAGTTATTAGCGCCAACCTCGCCAGCATATGAACGCATTTGTACGAAACGGATTTGGATTGCATCCTTATTCACCTTTGCACCGCAGTTGCGATGGAACTTTAGGAATTTATCTCAACTTCAATCATCCTCGATCCAAATTCCCGCAACAACTGGACCGAAGGACATGTTTGGTACTGGACCCTTGGCTGGCCTCGCACGGGTCAGGTGGCCACACACCTGCCGGCGGAAACAAGTCGCCTAGAAAATGAAAGAGGCTGGTCAATGCCGCCGCACTTTTGGCAGAAGGCATCCAGTAGACGCTCTTCCGCTTACATTCCACGAGGGCTCTGGCGGTATCGGCGAACGAATAATCTCTCGAACTTGGTGAATTTTGGACGAACGACACCGGTCGGCATTAAATTAATATGTGAAATATCTTATTAGTTATCAACCGTCAATTACGGGCCCGGAGCCGCAATCGAGCATCAGCTGGGCAAAAGTGACTCGCAGCACTGTTAGATTCACAGGCGGCGAAAAGTATAAGGCTACTCTCCGAAGAATTGCCAGAAGGAAATCGAACGGCCGACGCGGAGAGCTGTATCGTAATCAACCGGACTGCAATTTGAGACGCTGGCGGCCGGTGATCGTGTGCTGCCGCCAGACTCGTCGAAGCGAAAAAGAGAATTCAGCCATGGAAAATTAACGAGAATTTGAGCACTCGCATCGCTGGCTGAATCAGCAATGACGGCACTACCTGGCACGGCCTAAATTAAGCGCAGCGTTGACTAAATACGTCGCGAATCATCGATGCTCCACAATCCAATAGACAGCTTATACTTCTGCGCCATTTCCTCTGCAACAAGTGCCTGGCGCGCGAGTGAAGCTGAACACTAGTGCCTATCTTCGGTCGCCGACTCAGCGGTTTTCAAATCGGACAATCGCGCCAGAACTCGACTGTCCATGGGGACGGGCACCGTCCGAAATGGCCACCGTTCTAAACCAAGTACTCCGACCAGTTGTCGCGCGCTCAATGCAGTTGTTAGCCTGACTCCATCACGAAAATGGCTAACAAACCGATCACACCGGCACAGAATCGACTCGTCTCTCTTGTTGTCTCGTTCTTTGTTGTCGCGTCGATGGTGATCGCCTCCAGCTGCGCTAGCCTCCCACCCGGCGCCAGACCAGAACAGGGACATTCGCTAGCGATCACCACGAGCGCCCTGCCGTCAGGCACTGCTCAGAGCATTTACAGCGTGAGCTTATCTGCTTCAGGTGGAAAGGAGCCCTATAATTGGAGCGTATCCGCTGGGAAGCTGCCTGCGGGATTGGCACTAAGCTCAAACACGATTCTTGGTATACCCACGCAGGCAGAAGCTTCTTCTTTCACGATCCAAGTTTCGGATGCAAGCTCGCCAACCTCGGTCGCCTCGCAACAATTAAGTATTTCGATAGCGGACGTGACACCGGCCGTGCAAATTACGACGACATCACTGCCCGGCGGAGAATCAGGCCAGAGCTATAACGCCGTTCTCGCTGCCAGTGGAGGCATGGCGCCCTTTAGCTGGTCGACTACCTCTGGCAATTTGCCCACAGGTCTCGTGCTGGCGGCTTCCTCGGGAACCATCAGCGGCACGCCCACACAGTCGGGCACATTCCCGATCAGCGTGCAGGTGAAAGATTCCAGTTCTCCGGCCGAGACGGCCTCGCA
>PMAA01000204.1 GCA_003152355.1 Acidobacteriota bacterium
CTTCGCGGCTCTTGTCGTAGCGTCCGCCTCGTTGGACGTTGCACTCCAGAAGGTGATGGTTTACCGCATCGAACACGCCCTGCGGAATCTGCGCGCCAGCGGCATTGTCGAAGTACACGAACGGAGACGAACGGATCACGGCGGGAAACGAAATTCGAATGGACTCCACTGGAAACGGCGACCGCAGCTCGCTGGTTGCCTTGCCGCCAAGCTTGCTGATCATAGGCGCTAAAAACCGATTTAGGCGGGCCTTGATCTTTGGACGCCACGCCACTGTCTCTTCCGGTGGAAGAAATGTCCGCGGCGAAACCTATACCCGAGGTTCTGGCATGTCAAGTGAATGGTTCCCGTATGCAGGCGGTATACATTTCACACAGGCGCCGGACCCATGAAAAATGCTGCAGGCTTCCCACTTGTACTTGGAGGTTTCTTGGCGAAATCGGCATCGCGCAGCCGCCCCCATCGAAATTTGTTAACGAGCGCTTCACCCTTGATGCCTCCGCGTCTGGCGACAATGAGCCCGGTCGCAACTCTGAGCGAGACAGTTTACCGTGCATTCAAACGCGACATTATCCACGGTGTGTATCAGCCTGGGGAGGCGCTCGGCGAAAAGGAATTGGCTGAGCGATTCAAAGGAACAATTTCTAATTAGATCGCCTTCAGCAAACTCTCGGCATGCAACGCGCCATCGGGGGCGTCTTCGTGTTTGAAATAGACGAATACGTCGCCCCGCGATGCGAGACTTCTGGCCGTCTTCGCCAATTCCTTGCGAACTTTCGCAGGGTAGCGATCTTTCCTAAGGCGCAGATAAGAGAAATTCGTCGTCGTGACGTCTGGAGTGATCAGTTTGTCGCTCTCGGCGCGACAAAGGGCTACGCGCGACCGCCGCAGCAAATCGTATACATCGTCGTTGAACCACGATTCATGGCGAAACTCGAATGCGGCGCAGACGTTTCGCTGCAGGCCTGTCAGGAAACTCCTTAGCAATGGCAAGTCGCACTTGAAATTTGGCGGCAATTGAAACAGTACGGGCCCGAGCTTCTTCGAGTCCCGCAGAGGCTGCAAAGAAGCAAAGAATTCCTTCGTTGATTTCGCGGCGCCGCGAAGGCGCTTGAAGTGAGTGATGCTTTGATGCGCCTTGACGGCAAACTTGAATCCGGCCGGCGTGGCGGCGATCCAACTCTTCTGCAAATCCGTGGTCGCAATGTTGCGAAAGGTATAGTTCACCTCGACTGAATTGAGGCGAGTCGCGTAGAAATTCAAGAAGTCTGCGGAACTGAGTTTCGGCGGATAAAATCCACGCTTCCAGCTCGAATATGCCCATCCGGAAGTACCGGCGTAAATTGTCTTCATCGAGTGAAAAGTGTATCGCAATTCGGCGAGGTCTCGGATGCCAGGTCCCCAGCTTTCGGTTCCCGCGGAATATATGTTGCAGAGTCCGAGTAGCACGCCAACAGTAACCAGGCCGAGAGGTCCCGTGGACGCACGAAAGGAAACCAGAATCTCAGCAGCACACTGAACACGGGGAGAACAATTTTCAGCATCCCGACCAGAGCCACGGCCAGTTGAGCTGTCGCGGCGGGGCAGACAGAGTTACTCCAATCGTGCGTTCGGCGGTTGAATTGGGCGAGCGCACCGTCACTTCGAATATTTCGCCCGGCTTGGCCTTCGAAATTTCCTCTCCATACACGGCGAGTCCGGTGAATGGCCGCCCGTTCACAGCCGTTATGACGTCGTCGTTGTGAATGCCGGCTTCTATTGTGTTCGTGTGGGCGAACTCCACTTCCGGTTGCCCGTTCGAATAATCCGGAACGAATGGCCACGCCGCAGCTTGCGGGTCGAGAAATCCAGGAAACGCAAAGATCGTCGCGCACACTTGATACGCGCAAGCGGCGACGAACAAGATACTGAGAACAATACATTGGACTATCGGCGGATTCTTCTTCACTGAGAGCAGTCGATCTATCCGGCGCTTGCCGCGAGGGCTTGATGCGCAGCGCCCCAAAGCGGAGCGTCCTCATTGAGCACCACTGAAATTGGAATGTTTGCGAGGACGTCCGCCAGGTGGGCTTTGTCGCAGAATGCGCGCACGAAGCTTCCGTCCTTAATTTTCGGCAGTACCTTCAGCGCGATGCCGCCTGCCACATAAACTCCGCCGTAAGCGAGCACGCGCAACCCGAGATTTCCCGCTTCGGCGCCGTAGGCTTCGGTCCACACGTCCAGCGTCTCGACGCACACGGGGCACGAACGAGCGAGAGCCATCTCCGTAATCTCGTGTGCCGAAATTTCGGCTCGCTGATCGAAAGTGGAATGGCGGACGGCGGGATCAAGTGACTCGTGAATCGCGCGAAAACCGCGCCCCGCGAGAACGTCTTCGCAGCAAACATGGGGCATGCGCGTTTTCAGAAATAGCAGCAGTTGGATTTCTCGATCGTTGCGCGGCGCAAAATCCGTCATCCCGCCCTCTGAGGGCGACACGCGATGCGTCTGCCCATCCCAGAACAGAATCGCCTCGCCGAGCCCCGTGCCGGCCGCGAGTACGGCCATGTTTGCGTTTGGCCGGGGCACGCCAACGTTCAGCGGGAGAAACGCGTCGCTGGGCAAATTTTGAATGCCCCACGCCGTCGCCGCGAGATCATTCAGCAGGACAATACGCTTCGAATCGAGTTTCAGCGCCTTCGCCAGCTCGGGTGGGTCGAGCGTCCACGGAAGATTGACCGAATGGCGCTGCCCGGCGACAACAGTTCCCGGCACGCCAAATCCCGCAGCAGAAATCTGGCTCGCCGCTTTGCCTCCTACCGAGGCTGCAGCATCGCGACGAAAATCCTCGATGAGCGTTTCGAATCTGGGGGAGTCTCGCGTCGAGTAACGTTTCTGAAAGACAAGACGCAAACGCGGCCCATCCACCTCAAATGCGCCGAGATTGCATTTCGTGCCACCGATATCGACAGCGAGGATCATGCGTGGCCACTCATCACCAAAGACGGCTTGGCGTGAACTCCGCGGTTAGTTCGAGGATGCGCCGGTAGTAGTCTTTCTGCGCAAGTTCGGCGGCGGCCTCTTCGTTCACGATAAAAGTGACATCGGCATGAAGCTGAAGCGCGGAGGCGGTGACGGATGCAGTGATCGGCCCTTCAATCGCGAGCGCCACAGCCTTCGATTTCGACGAACCTGCAGCCAGCAAAACGATTCTCCGCGCCTCGAGGATCGTGCCAATGCCTACGGTTATCGCACACTTGGGCATTTCTTCGCCGGAAGCGAAAAACTTGCGATTGTCTTCGAGCGTCTCCCGGGTCAGAGCTTTTAATCGCGTGCGCGAACCGAGACTGGAGGCCGGCTCGTTGAATCCGATGTGGCCATTGCGGCCGATCCCGAGAATCTGCAGATCGATGCCGCCGGCCTGGCGAATCGAATCTTCGTACGCAGCGCAATACTCATCATAGTTGTCGCGCCTCATTCCGTCCGGAATGTGAATGTTTGTGGGATTGACGTTGATGTGGCGGAAAAGATTTTGCTGCATGAAGAAACGAAAACTCTGCGGGTGATTCGCAGGTAGTCCGACGTACTCATCGAGGTTGAACGTCACCACCTTCGAGAAATCCAGGTCTTCCTCGCGGTGCATCCGCGCCAATTCGGCATAAACACCTATTGTCGTGGAACCGGTCGCGAGGCCGAGCGTCAGAGACGGGTCTCGACGCACTGCGCTCGCGATAATCCGCGCCGCTTCGCGGTTCAGCTCATCGCGATTTGTCTTGAGCATTACGAGCATTTGAGTTTGCTCACCGATTCGGCGATGACGACACACGGCCGATGGGAGCGATAAAGCCTAACATGCAACCGTATGAGGATTTCAACTGCTGACTGCAGGCAGATGAATCGCAGCAGTGGCGAGTGCGCGATCCCGACGGCTTACTCAATCCCGAGGCGGTGCTGCATTTCTTCGAGTGAGGTTCCCTTCGTTTCCGGATAGAAGAACAGCACAACAAAGAATTGCACGACCATCATGGCTGCGAAGAAAACAAATGGAGATGCGCGGGAATATCTGGCCAGCACTGGGAATGTGCCAGAAATCAAGGCATTCATGATCCAGTGCGACGAGCTCCCAAGGCTCTGTCCTTTGTTGCGGACGCGATTGGGAAATACTTCGCTGATATAAACCCAGATCACCGCGCCTTGCGAGATCGCAAAAAAAGCGATGTAGGCGACCAGCAGCCATAAGAGATATTGCTGGTGCTGGTTTGTGTAGAACACTCCGGCGACGCCGCTGAGGCACGCGACCAGTCCCACCGAGCCAATCAGCAACAGAGTTTTCCGGCCAAGCTTGTCAATCAGGGTCATGCCTACAATCGTCGCGATGAGATTCATCGCGCCGATGACGACAGCCTGAAGATTCGCGGAAATACTATTGAAACCGGCGTAGCGGAAAATATCGTTGAGGTAATAAAGAATCGCATTGATGCCGGAAAGTTGATTGAATGCGCCGATCGTAATCGCCAGGAAAATCGGCAGGCGGTATTTCCATGAAAAAAGCCGTTCGGCCTTTTGCGAACGCTCAAGATGGATAGAATCAACGATTTCCGAAAGCTCGGCTTCAGGCGCGGGCGAGCCAGTCAGTTGGAGCACGGTCCGCGCTTCGTCAACGCGATTCTGGGTGACCAGCCATCGCGGGCTGCGCGGAATTCCGAATAGCATGATGAGAAATAAAATCGCGGGCGCCGCGGCAATGCCAAGTTGCCAGCGCCATTCGGTTACGCCGAGTTGCAATCGCGCCACGCAGTAATTCGAAAAATAAGCCAGGAGAATCCCGATGACGACGTTGATCTGGAAGAGCCCAACCAGACGGCCGCGCCATTTGGCGGGTGCGAGTTCCGCGATGTACACGGGCCCAAGAACAGATGAGCCGCCGATTCCAAGCCCGCCGATGAACCGGAACACGACGAGCGATGGCCAATTCCATGCGAAAGCGCAGCCAAGTGCGGAAATGACGTATAAAGCGGCCATAATCCGCAGTGCGTCGCGGCCGCCCAATCGCTGGCCGATAATGCCGGAAGTCATTGAACCGACCACGGTGCCCCAGAGAGCGATCGAGACCGTCAATCCCAATGCGCCCGCGGTTAGGTTGTAGACGATACTGAGCGAATGCGTCGTGCCGGCGATGACGGCGGTATCGAAGCCAAAGAGCAGCCCGCCGAGCGCTCCGACGATCGTCGCCTTGATTAAATATGCGTTCAGTTTCATTCGGGCTCGCAGAACTGTGCCGCGCAATATACATGATTTGGCGGATGATTTCGCGCCGATTTCACGCAGAGCAGCTGCCCCTATCCACGTTCTGCCAAACTGGCTCTATAATTCGCGCGACCGCTCGCCGCGCTCAGGCGGCCGCGGCAAAGCGAGGACTCCGTGATTCCAGTTCGCTCAGTCCGAAAATTTCCGGCAGGAAAATTCTGGATTGCGCTCTCGCTTCTCGGAATCGCGCTCATTTTCATCGCTCCCACGGCATGCGCGCAGTCCTCCAAACCCACGAACCAGCTTTCGAGCTCGACTCAGGAAGCGATCGCGCAACTCGCAGCGTTGAACCAATTGCCGGCGGCGGAATGGAGATACCACGTAGGGGACTTCGCGCACGGAGAAGCGGTAGATCTTGATGATAAGAATTGGGAAGTCGTAAAAGGCGATTCGCATGCACCAAACGAAGCGGTCTGGTATCGCCGTTGGATTGAAGTCCCCGGAACGCTCGGTGGCTACGACCTGAGCGGATCTCGAATTTGGTTTCAATTCGAAGCCGACGCGAACGGCCCAATGCCGCAAATCATTTATTTCAACGGCCGCCGAGTGGCGATGGGCGACGACCTGGAGCCGATCGTTCTCTTCGACCAAGCGTCGCCCGGCGATCGAGCGCTCGTGGCCGTGAAGCTCTTGCACACCGTGGATCGCAAATATTTTGCGGGCGCGCATGCCCGCGTCGAGTTCGCGCCTTCACGCCCCAATCCGGACGATCTGCGCCAGGAGATGCTGTCTGTCGCCGCGCTGCTTCCTACACTTGGCGCGAATGCCGCGGAAGTTCTCGCGCGGCTCGACACATCCGCAAGCTTGATTGACCTAAAAGCATTACACGCAGCCGATCAGAAGGCGTTCGACGTTTCGTTAAATAAAGCGCAGGCGTCGCTCGAAGCGATCAAGCCCAAACTGCAGCAGACTTCTATCCGGCTCTCCGGCAATTCGCACATTGACGCGGCGTGGCTCTGGCCGTGGACCGAAACCGTGGACGTCGTCCGCCGCACTTTCTCAACCGCGCTTCAGCTCATGGACGAATATCCGCAATATACGTACACGCAATCTGCCGCAGCTTATAGCGACTGGGTCGAACAGAAGTATCCGGCCGAATTTCAGCAAATTGTCGAGCGCGCGAAAGAAGGACGCTGGGAATTAGTCGGCGGAATGTGGGTCGAGCCTGACCTCAATATGCCCGACGGCGAATCG
>PMAA01000243.1 GCA_003152355.1 Acidobacteriota bacterium
CGCCGGCGTCCCGCCGGCTCTTGGTTCGCTCGAAAAGCTCGCGCGCCGCGAATTAAATCGCTCTTCATATCTCCTCAATTAACGTAGCAGACGGGGAGCGGCAAATCAAATGACCCGTATGTAAGACTTTTTTTTCAGGACGCGTTTGGAAGATTTGATTTCTATTTTCTGGTGAGTTTCAGGCGCGNNAAAGGGCACAAGTTTGCCGGCATTCTCGTTGTCCATAATCCATTGCCACGTGTCGGTGCTCTTGTTGTGCGCGAAGGTTGTGTGAAAGTTGCCGTCTTTGCTCTCGAAGAAGAACGCGATTTCATCGCCGTTGCGTTTTCCATGGCCAATGCCATCGCCTGACAAGCCGCTGCCGTTAGTGGTGTCGAGCCAGAGGCACGTGTACTGGCTCGACGCTGCGTCCCAGCCGATAAAGACGATCGCTTCATATTGTGGCTGGCCTTGGGCATTCTTCTCGCGGGAGGTTTCGTGGATTCGCACGTACTCGTGACCCAGCACCCAATCGGCATCGACATCGTGCATGGTATCGGCATGTCCGGCAATCGTGCCTTGAAGGAGCCAATTGCCAGTCATGTGATCGAGTAACGGATCTTGGCGTGGTGGCTGTTGCGCTGACGTTGAAAGTGCAGCGATGGCGATCAAGGCGACGATTATAAGAGTTGATTTCATTGGGTGATCTCCAATGCGTGACGTCAGGTGGTTGGCTGCGTTTTTGGCAGCCGGGAATTCCAGAGCTTCGTCATGTTCATGGCGAGGAGGCCGTTGCAGGCGGGGATGGCGGCGGTGAGCCACGTGAATTGATCGGGGACGAGGCGGTAAAGGATAAGGCCAATGAGAAGCGTGACGAATAGATCCGCGACAGCCCACATCCATTTGCCGAGATAGGCGAATCCGGCGCCGGCTAGAAGGAAATTGCAGAGAAAAGCGACCCAGGGTTTTTTCATGCGAGACCTCGGCCTAGATGACCGCGACGCGGATGATATCACCGGCGCAGTTTGCATTTGAAGATTTGTGTGCGTCAGGAAAGATCCGAGTTCGAGGACAGGCTGCAATGAAGTGAAGGCGGCGGGCTGATCTTGATGCCCGCGGGAGCCGCGATGGCAGTGGTCGGATTTGTGATGCACTACCGGCACTAGACCCGGCGGGAATTCTTCGAACCTGATTATTTTAATGCGTGAACTGAGTTCGGGGGGATCACAACGAATTCGCATCCGGCTAATTCCGGCTCGCAATCCAATATCCCGCGGCGAACGATCTGAGCCTCACTACCGTCGGGAAACGGCACGTCAAATTTCGCAGACTGGAGCGCCTTTCCGGCGTCTTGTAAGTCTTCCGAGCCACTGACGAATTTCACGTCGACAATTTTGGGCCCAGACGCAATCAACACGAAAAATTCAGCACTCGCGTGTTTCTTGGCGAGGCGCCCTAGCTTGATGGTCCGGAGCTTTTGTAATGCGAATTTATCAAATTCTTCTCCGATCTGAGATTTTCTTTCCGCGCGCAGTTCGTTCAAACGGGTATTGATTTCGGCCGGCGCATCGCGTGCAGACATCGCGCGCGTGTACGCCACGATGGCGTCGTGCTTCTTGCCTTCTTTCTCGTACGTTTCGCCAAGATGCTCTCCGACCAGGGATTCTTGCCCGAGGGACCAAGCGGCGTTTAAATATTTTTCCGCTTGCTCGTAGTGGCCCAATCGGAAGTGCACCCAGCCCAACGTGTCCCAATACGCCGCGAGACTTGGCATTTTCCCGACGTCCTGAGTGCTGAGCGCGCTCAGCTTTATGTAGGCCGTATCGCGCTCCACTCGCGCAACGGCCTTTTTGGCATATTCGAGCGCGTCCTGAAGGTCGAGATTCTGTTCGGCTAACACGTAGCCGACTTCATTTAGCATCACTCCGCTCGCGTCTGTGTCGACGCACCGGTGCAGTTCCGCGATACCTTTCTCTTTGTCGCCAGTCTCTAGATACGCCTGACCGAGCTCGAAAGAAAGGCCGGGATTATCCGGATGTTTCTTAACCGCGGCTTGTAGCGCTGGCACAGCGTCCGCATATTGCTTAAGAGTGAAGAGGAGATACGCAATATTACTCAGCGCTTCGTCGTTTCCCGGGTCCATTTTCTCGAAGCCCCGCCACGCGTCCAGAGCTTCCTCGTTTCTACGAACACGGGTCAGGTCTTGCGCGAAGCGTTCGTGGAAAGACGCCTGAGTGGGATCGAGCGCGATTCCCTTCTTCGTTTCGGCAATACCCTGATCGATTTTACCATTCGCGATATGCAGGGATCCTAGCGAGATCCAGGCGAACGCGTAATTCGGGTCGGTTTTGATGGCGCGTTCATACGCATCCGCAGCCGCCGACATATTTCCCTGCGCCCACGCAGCGCTTCCCTGCGCGACGAGCGATTGTGCCTCAATGCTGCCGTTCGAGCCGCCCGACAATGCCGATTTGCCGAATAGGGGGATGAAAGTGGACGAATCCTGTATTACGGCGTCCACAAATTTCCGGTACGCTTCGATTTGATCAACCGACACTTCACTCGCCTTGGTGCTTAAAGCCTTGTTGACGTGCAGTTTTTCGCCGTCCCAGGTATAGATCGCGTGATAGATCGCGAAGCTTTCGGTGAGTACGAGGTTGGGCGGCGGAGTCGGGTGCGCGCCCTCAGGAAGTTTCATGGCCGCCGTCAATACGAACTCTTGCGGAGAGCCTATCGGGATGGGCTTCGATTTAGCGCTATCCTTCTCGGGAGCGGCGGGAAGGAAAACCGGCGGAAAAGGCGGTGTGATTTGCTTGTCCGCCCAATCCGAGTATTCCTTTCGCTCGTAGTTGTATCCAACGGTGAACGGCTTCTCTGTTTCCTCGGGCGATGAGACGTCGACGTCGCTCACGGTCCCGCCGAATCCGAGGAGCTGCGAAATTTTTTGAACGGTGTCTTGCCACTGCGTTTGTCCCGCCCTGCGAAATATGAATCGATATGCGACTTCAAGATCGCCTCGGAGCGTCAGCGACATTCTGCCTTTGAAAGTTCCCGCGCTATCGAGCGAACCATCCACCGCGAAAACAAAAGTCGATTTCATCGGGGGATCCGCGGGCGTCTTGAGCAGCTGGACGGAGCCGCTATCGGGCACGACGACGGCCGTCTTGTCGCGCAAGTGTTCCAATAGGAGCCCGAACGGCGCAACTTCCGGCGTCGTGTCGAGGTAAAGAATTCCTTTCTCCTGCGGCAGCGCTGTAATCATGTGATTGAATTGCTCGGGCGAAGGGACGTTTCGGTCAATGTCCGCGCCCGAGCTGATCAGGGCTGGATACGCTTTGATGCCCACGGCGGCGAGCAGCGCTGAAAACAGCGTGTGCTTGTCTTTGCAATCGCCATAACCGTTTGAAAGTACGTCCGCGGCGCTGTGCGGTTGATAGCGTCCAATTCCGAGATCAATTCCGATATAGCGAAATTTCAGCGAGACGTAATCGTAGAGAATGTGGATTTTTTCGGAGTCCGTCTTCGCATCGCGCGTGAGCTCGGCCGCCTTCGCCTTGATTTCCGGCGTCGGAACGACTTGGGGATCGACAAGGCTTTTCACCCAATTACCGATTTCGTCCCAGGTGCGGAACGACGACAGGAGAACGTCAGCGGGTTTCTGCTCGTCGGGCTGCTCGACTTGTGATTTCTTGTTGTTCGAAGTTGGTTCGAGATGCGACGTCTTCCAATCGAGAACCCGGTAAGCCCCTTTCTCCGTCACCGTCGGGTGAACCGTCGAGCTATTCGCGCTAAGGTATCGATCAAGTGGGACGCTGACTTCCAATTCCTCCTGGAGAACGACGCCGACACGAATGAAGGAGTGCTGGAACCAATATTCGCCGGGAGCAAGCGGCATTGTCACTCGCTCCCGGTATGCGTACTCGAGCGTGTCGCCGACTTCGAGGCCCTTTACGGCGACTTGTTTCTCCTTGAGGTCGCTATAGAAAGGCGCTTCGCGTGTGATTTGCGCCGGCTGATCCAGGATATTTTCGGGCGGCGTTTGTACGATTCGGTGGTCCGGCTTGGTCACACGGACAGATTGGACATCGAGCGTTGACGTTGCCGACGCATATCCGAATTGCAGCACACCGAAATCTTGCAGTCCGGCTTGCGACTGTACATGCACGCGCACGGCCGCGTCGAATGTAGAAGTGCCGTCATTTTCAACTTTGAGCTTGTAAAGGGCTTGCTCGATGACGTACGGCTCTTTGGAATAATCGGCGGGTGGCGGGTCTTGAGCGGATAACCTCAAAGACGCAGCGAATCCGATGATCAGGAACGGCAAGCGAAATAGCAAGAGACGCGAACGCGTCCTGAGCAAACACCCTCCATCTTGCCTAGCGAAGCCACTTAACGGAATGGGTAATGTAACGGGAATTCACGCATTGCCCAAGAATTCTGGCGAGGCCCGGACACATCGTTATGTCCTGATTCATACTAGAGGGCGTCGGCCGTCGATGCAAAGTGCAGCCAGCGCAGATTCAAGTCGAAGGCGGGCGCAGCGAGCTGCGCCCCTATGAACTGACACCATCCGGCACATGCGCGACTCAGACGGATGGTATGCATTCGATCCACTCGTATAGAATGACGCGGGAATAGTTCTCGAGTTGGCTTTGGAGGAGATATGAAGGCTATTTCAACTTTGTCGTGTGTTGTGATGCTTTGCGCTGCGAGCGTTGCTTTGGCGCAATCGGAGATGCGCAAGGCGGATGGTCAGAAGGCCGACGCGCAGGAGTCGACCGCTCAGATGGCGTTTGCTCGAATGAAGGCGCTGGCGGGAAATTGGAAGGGCACGGCGGCGATGGGAGCGGGGCCGGGAGCGATGTCCGCGCCGGTGCGCGTGTCGATGCGCGTTACTTCCGGTGGCGACGCGCTTTTGCACGAGATGGTGCCGGAAGGAAGAAAGGTTGACCCTAGCAATGGTGATGACGATCCACTCACGATGATGTACATCGATGGAGATCGGCTGATGCTTACGCATTATTGCGATAGCGGGAAGAACCGGCCGCGGATGGTGGGCACGTTGTCGCCGGACGGCAAGAGCGTGGAATTCGATTTTCTCGACGTTTCGGGCGGGACGAAGTACGGGCATATGCACCATGCGGTGTTCACGATCATCGACGCCGATCATCACACTGAGGATTGGACGTATATGTCGCCGGAGAATAAGGCGGACCATGCGCACATTGATCTTGTGCGGGCGAAGTGAGGGCCGGGAATTCTCGATGATTAGATAGATCGATTCACAGGCAAAAGCGGGCGCAGCGAGCAGCGCCCCTAGGAACATAGAGACGAACGGCAAAGAGCCGGGCGGGTCTGAGACCCG
>PMAA01000081.1:0-158 GCA_003152355.1 Acidobacteriota bacterium
GCGCGTCAGAGTGTTTGCGGATGGCGTCGATCTGGTTTTGCTGATATGAAGCCCAGGTGTAAGTGATGAAGCGCTTCCAATCGAGCATCAGACCGGGATTATGGCCGCCAATCGGGATGGGAATTTCAACCCAGTCGTCGTAGGTCTGGCTCCAGTAG
>PMAA01000081.1:176-1502 GCA_003152355.1 Acidobacteriota bacterium
CGTATTCGTTGTCGATCTGCCAGCCGGCGACGTTTGGGTTGTGGCCGAAGCGGATCGCCATCTGCTCGGCGATGCGGCGGCAAAATTCGCGATAGCGCGGAGAACTAGCGGAGGCATGCGCGCGGTTTCCGTGCATTACGCGCTGGCCATTCGCCTCGATCCGCAACGTGTCCGGATATTTCCGCGCGAGCCATGCCGGCGGAGTCGCGGTCGGCGTGCCTAGAACGGAGACGATGTGATGCTTGCCGGCCAAGTTGATCGCTCGCTCCAGCCAGTCGAAGTCGTAATGGCCTTCGGAAGGCTCCATCCGGCTCCACGCGAACTCGGCGATGCGCACGACTTTCAAGTCGGCGGCTTCCATCAAGCGCAAGTCTTCTTCCCATCGCGATTCGGGCCACTGCTCTGGATACCAGGCAGCGCCGAGCAGGATGGCGTTCTGTCCGGGGATTTGCGTCGGGATCGGCTTGTTCGGGGCCTGGGCGAACGCCGCGATCGAAACCAGGAGAGCGAGGCAAGAAACAGCTCGGGGAAGAAATGACGTCGACATGGACAGCTCCTGAATTTATCAATCGGCCAACAGCGTCGCTACGGCGTCACGATGATCTGCTCTCCAGAGTAGCGCACCGCCTTGTCCGGAGCGTCGGAAGGCTCGATGCCAACGCCGTGATTATCGTTTACAAAGACCACGTTGAAAGTCCGGCTCGCAAGCATTCCGGGGAACTCGCCCTGGCGGCCGCCGATCGTCAATACGTTTTTGGCATCGTCCCAGCGAAAAGAAATCGTCGCGTGGACGCCCTTCTCGTAGTTGTAGTTGTCGTTTTCGTCTTCGTAGAGCGTGAACTCGCCATCCGCGCCGCGGTAGACACGCAGTTCGATCGGATCGGCCGGCTTTTCGGCGGACCACTCGACATCGGGTCCCAAAGGAACGATCGAGCCGGCTCGGATGTAGAGCGGCATCTTTTCTAGCGGAGCCTCTGCGTTAACTTCGCGCGCGCCCTCGAGCGGTGCTCCGCTCCAGAAGTTGTACCACTTCGCGTTCGGAAGATACACACGGCGGCTCGTGGCCGAAGGTTCTGTCACGGGACTCACGAGGAATGCCGGGCCGTACATAAATTGGTCCCCGGTGTTTTGTGCGCGTACATCGCTTCGGAAATCCATCACCAGCGGACGCATGGGAGTGTAACTCTCGTTCGTCGTCTTCCATGCTAGCGAGTACGTGTAGGGCAGAAGGCGATACCGTAGGCGATCGAAGCTGACGAGAATTTTCTGCGCGTCGGGTCCGTAGGACCACAGTTCGTTTTCGTCGGGGTTGCGCGTGCCATGCAC
>PMAA01000081.1:1531-24061 GCA_003152355.1 Acidobacteriota bacterium
AAATTTAGTCCGGCGGGAATCTGACGGCGGTAACTGAACCAATCCGAAACGAGGTCGCCCGACCAGGCGGTGACCGCATTGCGCTGCGATCCCGCGAAGGCGGAACGCGAAAGAATATAGACGCGTTTCCGGTCGGACGTACTGCGCTGGCCGTCATACACCGCGGCCGTATCCAGCAGTGGATAGACGTTCACATATCGGTCGCCGCTCCCGATGGCGAGATTGTGCCCGAGCTGAATATTTTCTTCGAGGCCTTCTGTCTCTGGCTCGTTCGTATCCATCCACCAGGCATCGGCGCCGATGCTGAACAGCCCTTTGTTGACCTGATCCCAATAAAACTTGCGAGCCTCCGCGTTGGTTGCGTCATACAGAGCCATGCCATCGGCATGATAGGGCGGCTGGGCGAACTTGAATTTGTCGATGAACCAGCCGTTCTTCTCGGCGAAGTCGTAATTCGCCGACCCAGGCTCGAAGAAGGGCCATATGGATATCATGAGATGGAAATTCTCGCGGTGCAGCTCGTCGATCATTCCCTTGGGATCTGGATAGTTCTTGTTGAAGACGAATTCGCCCTTTCGATTCCACCAAAACCAGTCCTGCACGATGTTGTCGACGGGAATGTGCAGTGCGCGATATTTGCGGGCGACGCCCAGAATCTCGTCCTGCGATTTGTAACGGTTCTTGCATTGCCAGAAACCATAGGCCCACTTGCCAAAGAGCGGCGCTTCCCCGGTGAGTTCGCGATAGCCGGCAATAACCTTGTCGAGTTCCGGCCCGTAGAAGAAATAATAGTCAATCACATCCGCGACGTCGGAACTGATGTAGAGATAATTCGCGAACCGGTTGTTGAAGCGGCTGCGGGAATCATTGTTCCAGAAGATTCCATAGCCGTTGCTCGACACCAGAAATGGCACGGCGATGTTGGAGTTGTCCTGTGAAATATCGACCGATTCGCCGCGATAGTTCCACACGCCGGCCTGGTGCTGCCCGAGTCCGTATAGAGCTTCGTGGGAGCCATAGATATTCACTTCTGATTCGGCGCGATACGTGTCCTCCCCATTCACTCTCACCGGAGTAAGTTTGCGGGTTCCTTCCTGCACCAGTTGCTTGCCATCGATGTTGCGATACGTGATGGCGCCGTCCTTCCGGGCCACGACGATTTTCAATTGTGATGTGGTCAGCGTTACGCTGTCATCGTCGGTCTGAGTAGTGAACTTGATAGCGGGCCAAGCTGTCTTGATGACGACGGGATCGGGCCGGCTCGGAGGGAACGACGACGTCGAAGAGTAGAGCACGTGCACGATGGATTCCGAGCATAGTTGCATTCGCAACGTTCCGGTCTTCATGGTGAAGATCGCGCCATCGCTTTGCGGCTGAACCGCAACCACCGGATTGCGCGGCTCCCACTGGGCGAACGCCGGCGAACCGAGCGCAGCGACAAAAAGTACCGTCAAACAGAAGCGCCGAAGAAATGCGTTATTGGCGCGCATGACTTGCACAGACCTCTCAGACCAAATCACCGATTCGCTTTTGCTTCAAGGGGCCTTCGGCAGCGACAACGACGATTGGCCAAATACATACTTCCAGCCGGCGGCTGTGCGCACATAGATGTCGCTAAACCAGAACGTGTGATCGAATGGCTTTCCGCCGTCTATGCCTTTTTCCCAAAGCTTCACCGTGACGATTGCCGTGTCGCCCCAAACGCGAACTGTTTTTTCCAGTTCGTCATTATGTTCGTACGGAGGATTTCCGCTGCGAGCGTCCGCGAGCAAATCCGCTTTAGTATGAGTCTTGCCGGAACCTGTCACGAGAACGAAATCGTCCGCCAGGATGCGATCCATCGTGGCCGCGTCGTTCTTTTCCACCGCCGCCTGGTACTCGGCGTCAAGTGCCGCGACGGCCTTCTTGTCCTCGTCAGCAGACGCGTTCGCAGCGATCGCAACATTCACAGCAATCGCAGCGAATATGCCAACTGTTACGCACCACACAAGCAACTGCCGCCGGTTAAAACGCTCACGTCTCCACTCAGGAACTTTAAGTGCCGATGGCTTCGTCTGCACTTGGATCTCCTTCTTGAATTCGAGAAACGGCGACGAGTCTACACCCAAATGGCGTACGAAAAAATGCAAGCCAACGAAGATGACAGCTTGCATTCAATTGTGCGTGATTCTTGAATGACTCTTGCCGACGGGAAACTGAGATCACTGTACGGTGATGCTGACTGTCGCGGTGGTTCGGCCGAAGGCATTCGTGGCGTAAAGCGTGTAGGTCGTAGTTGCTGATGGCGTCACGGTGACGCTCGTGCCGCGCACAGCGCCGACGTCGGGCGAGACGATCAAATACGACGCGGAAGACGTAGTCCAATCCAGCGTCACCGGCGTCCCAGCGGAAACGCTCGTCGAACTCGCCGTGAAGCTATCAATCGTGGGCGCGGCGCCTTGCGGCACATTGGATGCCGTGTAGATCGTGCCCATCAGCACGACGTCGAAATCCGATGCCGTCACGCCGTCGAGCAAGTGTAGGTCATCATTGTTCCAACGATCATCCGGCGCGCCACTGATGTACATCGAACTACCGTTATCGGCCATGATCATGCCGTACTTCTTGAGCGCCGTCAGAATCACCTGATTGGCCGGCGAGAAGCCGCCTATGTCGAAGCTCGCCTGCAGACGCATCCTCATGCCCATCGGCGCGGCATTCGCGTTCGTTGAATTGGCCGCCCAGTGCGTCGCGGGCAGCACGAACGCCGCCTGGCTGTCCGCCAGCGTGAAGCGGATCGCGTGCTGTATCTCGCCGCTCGCCACTTCGTCGTAGCGTACGAGCCCCGGGAAAATCGAAAGCCCGGCGGCATCGGCGGACGTCCACGTGTACGGACGCTGCTCGTCGTTCGTTAAATCCCACACAGCGGCAGACGCCGCGTTCCAGCTTCCGTCGCTATTGGGGTAGCTGCTATAGAGTTCGTAGAGCCAGCAATTCGAGTTATCCAGCACCAGCACGTGCCGGTCGCCGCTCCCTGGATTCGGATAGCCTTCGATCGGTGCATCGGACGGAACCGGCATCGGCCCTGGATCGCTTTCGTCGCCGTAAGCCGTGAAATCAATCGGAACGAATGCCTGCCCGCTGCCGACAACGACGTACGGAATCCCGATGGAACTGCCGTTATATTCGCCCGAACCAAAATCCGGATGCAGAACGATGCCCGGTCCGATGAAATTTATGATGGCGCTCGAATTCGGATCGACCTGCGCGCCGGAAATATCGGTGTTCCACGCGTTTTCGGCCGGGAATGGAATGAAGCCGTTCAAGCTCGCCCCCTGGCCGAGGCTCATTCCGCTGCACGCGCTCGTATTGCCTATCGAATTGACCTGCAAGTTCACGCTATTCGAACTGGCGCTGCCGGGATCGGGATTGAGAACGCTGACGGCGAAAGTTCCCGCGGACGCTGCCGTGCCTGTCGCCGTCAATTGCGTTGCTGAGACGAACGACGTGGCGAGCGCCGAGCCCGCTAGCGTTACCTGCGCGCCCGACACGAAATTCGCGCCGGTGACAGCGATCGAAAATGCCCCGGTGTTGATAGACGATGGCTCGATGCTGGCGATCGATGGAACCGGATTGAGAAGATCCACAGTGACGGTGCTGCTAAGCGATGAATCGCTGCTGCTCGCCGCTTGAATGGTTATGGAGTTTGGATTCGGCACGCTTGCCGGTGCGGTGTAGAGACCAGCGGTGTTGATCGTGCCTGTCGCGGCGGCACCGCCCGCAATTCCATTTACCGACCACGCGACGTCATTATTCGATGCTCCCGTCACCGTCGCAGTGAATTGCTGCGTGCTGCCGGCGCGCACATCTGCGCCCTGCGGCGCAATCGCAACTCCGGAGCCCGAGCCGCCCGAACCGCCGCCTGAGCCTCCACCCGACCCACCGCTCGATCCACCAGAAGACCCGCTCTTGCCGCTACCCACCGAGCCGCAAGCGACGAGAATTGCACAGAGCGCGGCACACAAAATCAAAAGCATTCGCTGGATTATTTTCTGCGCCCGCCTGTCGGTTTGGTGGTTGCGCATCTGTGACTCGGCCGTCGCAGTGTCTCCGCGTTCTTCGCCTGCATACTAAACGAGGCGAATTGCGAGGGAGTCAAATTATGAGCGATGCGGAAGCCATCTTCTACTGGACGGATGGCCTGTATCGGTACAGTGCGTGACAGCCTGTACGGCCCGAAAAGAACAGCGAGCCAGCATGAAATTCGTTGTGGAAGAAAAAACTGCCTATCTGAACTAGGGCAAGCCGGCAAGCCAGGTGATGATCGCGCTCTCGAGCGCGATGCGATGGTCAGAATAGCTGTGATCGGTAGCGAAGTGCATCTCCGTGACCTTATGCCCGCCCTTTGCTTCGATGGCATGTACAAGGGCATCGGTAGAAGGCGCGAGCCCGTCGTCGGAAGTCAAAGCGAGAAGAGGTGTGTCGATCAAGCCATTCACCGCGTTTCCAAATCGAAATTCCTTTGCGAGTGTTTTCACGTCGTCGGCCATGCTCTCGGCAGTGACGCCGGATAGGGCTTCCATATTTTCCGCCATTGAAGCCACAAGACGGTCGTGCGGCACATTGCCTTGGCCCCCCATATCTGCCGCGGAGATGATGATCGCGCCGATCAGCCCACGATCGTGTGCCGCGGTATTCACAACCACCCAGCCGCCCATGCTGTGGCCAGCGATGACGATGCGTTTCGTGTCAATGCCAAGCTTCGCCGAGTTCGCGGGGTCGCGAAGATAGGAGAGGACCGCGTCGGCATCCTCAAGGTTCTGCGCGAACCGGAATACGCCGGGGCTTCCCCACGAGCCGCGATAGTTGAAGGTCACCGAGTTCCAACCCGCGCGGCGCACGGCCTGCGCAAGATCCAGATTCTTCTCGTTCCCTGGCAAGCCGTGACAAATGACCAGTGTCGGGTGCGGCCCGGTGCCCGGCGGTTGGTACACGAGACCATTGATCAGCAGGCCGTGCGCCGGAATATGCAGCACGGTCATCGCGGCTGGATGCGCGGCGTCAGTGGGAGGGTCGGTGTAGATCGCTGCGGGAACCGACTGCGCAGAAACCGCTCGCGACGCAATGAAAAGAATTGCGAATACGGCGACCAGCTTTAATCGCGCGGAAGTGCTCGGCGCTGGGATGTGATGGAGTGTCAAACGATTCGGTAAAATTGTTCTGCCCGGCAATGGAAATTCACGGTTGAGATTTGGACGCGGCACTCGCCGGCAATCATTACGACCGAGGTCAGCAAGCGGTAAAGAAAAAAGGTGCGATCCGTAGAGCAAGCAGAGACACGCCACCTGCGTATTGCGTTCTAATGATCTTGCCTTCAATCGGCGGCGCCCGAAGCCTCGAGAGAAACGGATTCTCTCCCGGCGCTTACATCGATTTCATCTTCATGTAACGGAAGAAGTCGGGAAGCTCCACGAAAAACACGATGATGGCGAACAGAGCGATGATCCCGCCGATTACCAAATCCACGAGCCCAAACATGTGCATCGTCATTTCTCCCCTCCGAGGCGTTCATCGTTAGGGCGGCCCGGCGCATGAGGCCAGGCCGCCAACGAAAATCACATTCGAAGACGGCTGCCACTATACAACAATAATCGCAATCTGCACGCCAGGATAGTTCGGGTCGCACAGGTAATAGCTGCCGTCGACAAAGATTATGTAGTACTCGTCAGTGTATGCCCAGCCCCCGGGCCATGCGTCGACAAGTTCAAAATTGTAGCCGCCGTACCCGAAACGCCGCGCACCATTACCTCCCGAAAAGTGAACACCGTGAAAGTGATGGTCCTGGCCAAATTTGGCTTGGTAACGGTCATCGGGGATCTGCTTGCCGCGGTTTACTTTTCCTTGAGCTTGCTGATCAGGTTTTGGAGCTGGGGCTTGTTTTTCCTGCTTCGCAGGCTTCGCTTCGGGTTGCGGTTTGGGTTCGGGTTGAGACTTGGGCCTCGCATCCGGCTCGGGTTTCGGCTCGGGCTCAGGTTTCGGTTTCGCATCTGGTTGAGGCTTCGGTTCGTCTTGAGGAGGCTTCGCGTCTTGCGGCGGTTTGGCGTCTTGCGGCGGCCTCGCGTCCGGTTCGTGCGGCGCCGGTTTGTCGTCCTGCGCCCAGACGTAAACTGAACCCGCGCTACCCATGAACACGAGCAGAGCTGCAGTACCGATAACTTTAGGCATTTTCATCGTGTGTTATCTCCGTTTCTGACTCGCCGGGGAAGCGTGCGCGGGTCTAAGGCATTCAATAGAACACGACTCTCCGCTAGAGCAAATGCTCAGAAGCCTTTATGCATGGGCGGCAAAACACTGTATGACGCGAGCTCGAGCTTTTTGAACGGTCGTCTCGTCAGGCGGTGACGATAAAGGGGAAAGATCGGAATTGCCTTCTATCACTCACTAATTGGCATTGGGGAAATAAGTTTTGTCTTCCGCGAGGCATCGGACGGCAGGGATCAGGCAGCGGACTGAGTCTGCCTTCCGAACGAAGCCCAGCGCGCCTACATTGCGCGCCTCGCTGCAAAGTTCAGGAAACTCATACAGCGTCATGATCAATACGCGAGTGTCGGGCGCTGAACGAACGATTTCGCGCGTGGCGTCGATGCCGCCGCACTTGGGCATCATGATGTCCATCAGAATAATGTCGGGGGAAAGCTCGCGCGCCTGCCGGATCGCGTCCTCACCGTTCTTCGCCTCGCCGCACACTTGCCAGCCGCTCTCCGATTGAAGGATCTCCCGGAGCACGGTTCGAATGCTCTCGTTGTCATCGGCCACCAGAATGCGCAATGGGCCCATGTTCCCTCGGTCCGCGAAATTGGCGCGGGTCCGCTCCAGGAGTACTAGAACAGGAACGCAGTATTTGTACCATACAGTAATAGGTGTAAAGAAACGGCTGATCGCCTTCAGTCCTGTGCTCCACTAACATGACGAGAAATTCTAGGGTTTTCGCAGTATGGAGGCTTCGAGCGCTGCAGCGTACAAACAGGGTGAGCCGAATGGAGCGCGCAGCGCTTCACGTTCTCAGTCGAAACAACCAGTCAGCTTCGAGGAGGAAATATGTTGCGTTGGGCGCTCGCGTTCTTTGTGGTCGCGATCATAGCGGCAGTTTTTGGTTTTGCTGGCATCGCGGTTGCCGCGGCCGGAATTGCGAAACTTCTTTTCTACCTATTTCTAGTTCTGTTTCTTATCGCGCTCGTCGGCGGCTTGGTTCGCCGCGCTTGAACGGCAACGCAGAGCTCTAGAAGCCTGACCTGAGGAGTGTTCATGCGGCCTGCAGCTCTAATCGCAATCGTTCTGTTTATAATCGGGATCATTTCGCTCGGTTATCAGGGGATCACCTACACGAGGCAGAGGAAAGTCGTGGACATCGGCCCGATCCAAGCCACAAAGCAAGAGCACAAGACAATTCCATTGCCTCCAATTGTCGGCGTGATCGCGCTCGTTGGAGGAGCCGTCCTGCTCGTGGGAGATCGAAGAGCGTCGTGACCGCAGAGGCCCGAGTTGGACCTTCGATGAATAACTCAGAATCAAATTTGACTCTAGCGTCTGTTCCCGCTCAACCAACTCCCGAAACTCCTTCGACTTGGCACGAAACAACAACGAATCCAGCTCCGGTTACTGAAGAGGAACCGCAAACGACGCCCGAAACGCCGGAAACGCCAAGCCAGCCGGAATCGACCGGGCAGTAAGCAGCAATCGCCGAGGACGGCGAACAACATCGCGGACGATCTATCTTGAAATAGCCAAGCGCTCGAACCGAATCTCGCTCGCTGAAAACACGAGCGTCAGCGCGCCCCGGCAATGAGTTGATACCGGCTGTTTACGCTACAGATGCCTGGCTCGCATACCCCATGCCCGCCAGAACGCCTCGCATGAAAGCGAAGCTGCTGATAACTCCCGGCATCGGATCGTCGGGACGAACCTCGTATTCCAAGTCAACGAAGCCGTCGTACTTCATCGCGATCAGCGCTTCAAACATTCTGCGCACCGGCATGATGCCGTCCCCCACCGCGACCTGGCTTTCCTTGCTCTGGAAGTTCGTGAGGTCCTTCATGTGCACGTTGAACAGCCTCGGCCCTGCTTCGCGGATCGCTTGAACCACATCCGTCCCGGCACGAGCCGCGTGCCCGACATCAATGCAGCACCCAATGCGCGGATCCATGTCCTTTACCACGCGCAACACATCCAGCGGCGAAGGCCATAACCTATCCTCCGGCCCGTGATTGTGGATCGCGATGCGAATGTCGTATTCCTTGACGAACTTTTCAATTCGCGGGAGCGTTGCTATCGCCGGGCCGCCCGCGACAATCACCCCAACTCCCGCTCGTTTGCAATATTCGAACTTACTCCGAACGTCTTCGTCTTCATCTTTCGCGAAGTAAATAGCTCCCGCAGCGTGGAGCTTGATTCCCGCAGCGGCGTAATCCGCGAGCGCAGCCGTTTCCTGCTGCGGATCCATCGGAAGATGATCTTTGGCGTCCTTCGCATTCAGCGCGAACACGTTGAGCTGCTTCATGAAGCCAATCAACTGCGCGCGGCTGAAATTCCGGAACGTGTAGCTGGCCAGACCTAAACGAATTGGCGATGCTTCGTCAGCCGTTGGCCGTCCTTGCGCCAGTGCGAAAACGTCGCGCGAAGCTGCGAGCGCTGCGGCAGCAATTGCCCCAGATCGCACGAAATCGCGGCGCGAGAAGTTAATTTTCATAAGCGGCCAATCGCATCCTCTCTGACGCAATCCACCCGGAATCTAAACATGCGGCGCCCACCCCTTCTCATATTCGCGCCCCCACATCTTCATCGCCTCCGCGTCGCCCTCGATCCGGCCGTCCTTATTGTCGAGGTGCAGTTCCCTGCTCACTTCCCACGCGATATTCGATAGCTGCAGCATCGTAACCGCGATATTGCCGTCGGAGACAGGCGCATTCAGCTTCTCCCCATTCCGAATCCCCGCGATGAAATTAGCGAAGTGCGCGTCCGTCATCGAATCGCGACCGATGAGATCGGCCGATGCAGATGACGGCGAGCTGGCTGCCTTGAACTCGTTCGCCTTATTCCCCTTGAGGTCGTAAATCTCGTAGGCACCGCGATCGACAAGCACCGCGCCATCCGTCCCCATGATTGTCGAGCCGCGATCGCGGCCGTAATATTTCATTCCCTCGCAGCTCTTCCCTTCCCACGTAATCATCTTGTCTTCGTACTCGAAGCTCGTCACCAACGTATCGTAAAATTGCCAGTCGTCCTTGAAATGGTATCTGCCGCCCGACGAGGTGACCTTCGCGGGATAGTCAACGCCCAGCGCCCAGCGGCAGACATCCACCTCGTGCGTCCCATTATTCAATGTTTCGCCCGTACCCCAAGTTCTGAACCAGTGCCAGTTATACGGGTGCACATTGTCGCGATAAGCGCGACGCGGCGCCGGTCCCTGCCACAAATCCCAATCAAGCTGCGCCGGCACGGGCACTTCTTTGCCTGTGCCAATAGATTTCCTCACGTTGCTGTACCAGGCCTTCGCGAAATATGGCCGGCCGATAATCCCATCGTGGATCTTCCCGACGATCTCAATCGTGTGTGGCGAAGAACGCTGCTGCGTGCCCATCTGGACAAGCTTTCGATACTTCTGCTGCGCCTGCACCAGCATCACTCCCTCGGCGGGATTATGGCTGCACGGCTTCTCCACATAGACGTGTTTGCCCGCTTGCAATCCGGCAATCGCCATCGGCGCATGCCAATGGTCGGGCGTCGCAATCGTGATGGCGTCCACATCCTTCAGCTCGAGAATCCTGCGAAAATCTTTGGCTGTAGCGGGCGCCTCGCCCATCTCCTGTTGCGTGCTATACGCGAATTTCCGAAGAATATTTGCGTCCACATCGCAGACATGCGAGACGCGTGCAGCGCTCCGGTTCGCCTTCAGCGACGAAAGATGAGCGTAAGCGCGGCCGTTAAGGCCGATAACAGCAAAGTTGAGCCGATCATTGGATCCGAGAATTTGCCTATAGCTCTTTGCCGTGCCATTCACAGCCACCGTCGCCGCACCCACCGCAAGTGAATCGAGGAACTCACGTCGCGTGATCATAATTTTCCTTTAGGCGGCCCGGACGCTCTAACAGCGCCACGGACGCTCTACAATATCGAGCGCTGAAGCGTCACAGTTGTCATCCCGAACGAAGTGAGGGATCTGCAGTTGCTTCGTGCGTTAACAAGCGTCTCCACCCTCGAATTTCGTTTGCGCGCTCAGTAAGATTCCATTTCAGAGCCTGGAGGCCCCCGCCTCCGGATTCTGGCGACCGCGCCGAATCCATCCTGATCTTATTTTCTTTTATTTCCAGTCTCATGTGAGTCCAAATCAAGTGTCCCTCAGACTCAGCATGAGATTCCAGCCTTAGCGAGCGTCTTCTTTAGTCCGTCCATGCTGACGCGCGTTGATGCTTCAGGCGTACCCGCCCCCCGCCAATGAGTTTCGAGGCTCAGGCCGTAATGGTAGCCGTCGCGCTGCAACGCCTGCAATTGCCCAACCCAATCCACAATGCCGCCGCCCACTGGAGCCCAATCGTATTTTTTATCTGGCTTGCGCACCACGTCCTTGCAGTGGCAATGGCCGATGCGTCCTTTCGGCAGCAAATCGTAGCCGGCCGGATAAGGAGTGCTTCCGATCGCCGCGGCATTGCCGGGATCCCAGTTCAACATGAAATTTTTGCTGGGAATCGCTTTCAGCACGGCGGCCGATTCTTCGCCCGTCGCCGTGTTGCAGGACATCTCGTTTTCGAGCAGCAGAATAATATTGTCTTTGGCGCAGCGCTCCGCGGCCTCCTGCAATTTCGCATTGATCTCCAGCCGGTACGGCTTTTGATCTTCCAGCCGCCAGAAATCGAAGCACCGAATCCTGTCCGTGGCAAAAAACTTGGCAAGCCAGATACATCGCTGGAGCAACTTGTCCTGTCCGCTCGAATCCACGTCGGAATGAAACTGATCGCGGCTTTCGCTCTGTGACGACCGCGGCGCTCCAGGCCAGTCCGTCTTGAACAACGGACTTGCGATATCCGTCACCTGAAGTTTGTGGTCAGCCAGAATCTTCCGCGCATCTTCCAGTTCTTTTTCGGTGAGTTCGGTCACGTTCTTGTCCCACATCGTGCGCAGCTCAATCCAATGCAACCCGAAATCGCCGGACACAATCTGGCACGCCTTCTCAAAATCCTGCGTGATCTCGTCATTGATCACCGCCAGCCTGAATGGGCACGTGCCCGAGTCCGTTCCCGCCGCGCGCGACGCACTCGCTGAATTCAATATCGACGGGCTCGATGATGCGAATGCTGCGGCTTTCTTGACCAACGCTGGCATCGCTGCGTCAAGCGCTGCCAATCCAAGGCCCGCAAGCACCTTGCGACGTGTGTACCCCATGCTTGTCCTCCAGCTAGCCGCACGATTCGGCGGCGCAGCCCTGTATCCCGCGTCTTTTATAGACCGGCAATCACCCCTTACGCCAATAAATTTCTTCGGACTGTGGCTGCACGCTCGTACTAAGACGGAGACAACAAATAGGAGTTGCCAATCTCTGAGGGCGTTATTGAGTATTTGAAATAATGCGATTGGCGATGCTCACTGCGGCGGGTTGCGTTTCAGCGGCCTGCCGATTGCGAGCAGGAAGATGGCGCTCTTCCCTTCTGCGTGCGGCGAAAAGAAGTGAATCACATCATCGTCGAAAAATGTCAGTCCGGTCGCGCCAAGCCGCTGCGTATACGTGGCCAAGTAAATTCTGCCGCCGATGGCGCCCGCCTCAAGCTGGACTGCGCGATAACCGCGATTCCCGTACTGCTCCAGGATGCGCTTTAATTCGGCGAGAAAGAAGATGTCCACGCAGGCGTCCGCCGGCAACTCCTGCTGCAATCCAAGATAGCCCGCCTCAGCGCGGAATTCTCCTTCCTTCAAAAGCTTTAACGCGTTCCGCTCACGCTGGAAGAAGTAAGCGCCCGGCGCAAGCCCCTCCACCGAGTTCGCGATCAGATAAAGATCGTTGAGTTGCGCGCCGGGCGGCTCAAGGAAATCAGCCGAAACACCTCTGGTAGCGCAGTCGAGAATCGTCGAGAGCTGCGCGAACGTGATGGATGCTTTCTCATCGAACCTTCGCGTAGATCCGCGCCGCAGGATGACCTGTTCGATTGAATCCTTGGGTTGTTCTTTATCCTGCAACGGCTGAAGTCGAACACCCTCGGCTGCCGGGGCAGAAGACGAGAGCTCCGGCAATTTCTCGCGCCACTCACGTGCTTCCTGTGCAGTCTCAAGCGAAGACGCTTCGTGCATCTGAAGCATGGCGGGATATTCCACTTCACTCCGCGAAAGTGGAATCGTCTCGAAGCCGAGCGCCGGAATTTCTTTTGCGGCAGGCAGCGAGCTCTCGGATGTGCGTCCAATCGGCACAAGGCACAACGAAACTTCGCGCCGCGCATCGAGATCGAGCAACCGATTTACCTCGGCGTCCACAAAACCAAGCACGATCTCGGCCGGCAGCCCCGACGCCGCGGAAACCGCCAGCATATTTGCCAACTGCATGCCGTTATCCCAGCCGAAATGACGGTAAGTCCGCGCCTGATACTTCCACGCATTCCGCCAGTAAGTCCCCGTGCAAATTATTGTTGCAGGCGCGGGAGCTACAGCCGGTTCCATCGCCGCCGCTCGCGCCAGATTTCCTCGAAAATCACCTTTTCGCAAAAGCCGCAGTGACACATCACCCGGATTGAAGTGATACACGCCGGCATCAAGCCCCGGAAGATCCGAAGTCACAACGTACAGCTCGATTTCGTACAGCGCTCCCGTGCAAGCCGCGGCGCGAAAGTAAATTTCTCCGTCTGGATACAAGCGCTTCTTGGTAATCCCCACCGAAAAAATGAGAATGCGCGCCAAATCCTGAAGGCTGGGAATCGCATCGCCCCGCAACGAAGTCACGGGCGTCGAAATCGCGGATAGCGCGGACACCCCTGTTTGCGGCACGTCCTGCGGCAAGGGGATCGGCTCTATCTTCGGATAAATTTTGAACAGGAGCGGCCGATTCGCCCAGTCCATGAAATGAGGATTCGTGCGAATGCTCAAATAGGAATGTTTCGTGCCATCGTGATACCGCCAAGTCGCGTCAGTGTCCCGGTTTTTCATCAATGCGACAGACTATCACCCGCCACAGGCCACGCGTCTACCAAATGAACCTCCGGCCGCACGCACAAAAATAGCCAGCATAATCTATTCTTCTGGGAGTTTGTCCTCGAGTTCACTCGCCAGCTTGTGCACATCGGTCGTCTTACTAAATGACTGCACCTCTTGCTTCGAGGAGTCCACGTTCACGCCCATGTGCTGGCAAAGTTTCTGCAGCATCTGAAGGATCGTCGTCAATTCCTGCTCGGAAAGCATGCCAACTTGAAGATCCAGATGCGAGCGCCGCTCGGACTGCCGCGACATTCGGCTCTGACTGATAAGCACGAAAACAGTCAAAAACACGCTTTCGAAGGCGACGACAAGCGCCAGAACGCCGAAAGGAAATGGATCAAATGGTTTGAGGCCTGGAATCACGCCAAGGTTTAGCAACGCCCAACTGGAGATCAGAATAAATTGAGCCGCCAAGAATCCCATATTGCCGACAAGCCTTGTAATAATGTCGCTCACTCGCTCCGAAGCGCTCCGGCGCCCAAGAGCGTCATGCTCCAATTTGGCGATGGCATCGATGTTGTACTGCGTAGGATTAGCCGCTCGGCTTGGCATTGGATTTTCCACTCGCTATCTCCCCTCGATACCTCTTTTGAAGATACTCGTACAGCCTCAAACACATAAATCGGCACTCTCCAGCGAAATGTGACAATACTATTGCGTTTGCGTCAATCGGGAGAAGGCGGTAGACAGCCTGCAGTTAGATTGTTGCCATCGGGCGAAACGGCCATTTCGAGGAGAGTCCTTGACAACGTTCGAGTCTTGGTGCGACCCTTGCCGCCTCTGTAGTTAACAAAGGAGTCCATATGCCATCCAAAACCAAATCGAAGCCGAAGAAAAAATCCTCGAACGTCGAGCGCCTTGAAACTGCCGGCGTTCTCGTCTCCGAGCAATTTACCGACGACGACAAGAAAACCGTCGAGAAACTCAGCGAAACCGAAGTGACTGCCCTGATCAAGTTGAGGAAGAAGCGAGGTTCCGCGCCCGAAGGGAAGCATCATCTTCGGCCGAATATTTTTGTGTAACCCGGCCAATCCCTCCGAGGCAAACCGGCTGTGGTGAGGTCATGCTTGGCCGCGAAGGAATGAGCGCATGAATTCTCTCAACCATAGCAAACGGCTGCGCGCGAAAATCCGTCTGGCCGAGCCCTATCTGTTGGACGTCTCGGATCAATTCTGGACGCATCCGCAACTCGCGGAAATGTTTCCCGAATTCCTCTTCATGATGCATTCCATCATCCGCAGCAGCGTCTCGCTGATCAACGCTGCTGCGGTTTCAGCCCAACGCCGCGCCGATTTGGATCCCGTCTGCCAAAAGATCGTCAGCTACTACACAACTCACGCGCTCGAGGAGGCGCATCACGACGACTGGCTACTCGAAGATATCGTCGCGATGGGAGCGGATCGCTCGGATGTTCTCGCGCGTCTGCCGTCACCGGCGATCGCATCGCTTGTAGGCGCACAATACTATTGGGCTCTTCACGTCCATCCTGTCTCGCTGTTCGGTTATCTTGCCGTGCTGGAAGGAAATCCATCGTCGGTGAAACATCTCAGCAAAATCCGCACCAAGCACGGGCTTCCGGCGGAAGGAATGCGCACGATGGTGAAGCATGCGCGCCTCGATCCCTATCATCGCGACGAAATCTACGCGCAGCTCGACGAATTGCCTCTAACCGAAAATCTTTCGGAACTGGTCGCCCTCAGCGCATTTCATACCATCGAGCACATCGCCCAGGCGCTCCAGGAAATCCTTGATTCTCATCGCAACGCGGAAGTGATTGAGGAACCTGTCGCGCAGGCAGTCTAAAGAAATCGCGAAGCCAAAGATTTGGCGCAGCGGTCTTAAAAAATCTTCGCGCTAGTAAATCGGGATTCCAAACCGCGCATTGGCGCTAGTGCGATTTCCGTCCATCGAGCGCTTCAAGCAAGTGGTCGCCCATCGGCGAACCCAAACCCGTGCAGGCATTCCAGCCCGGCCCTGCTCGATAAGCACCGTTCTCTCCGTGCGTAATCGGCCGGAACGTTCCTTTTTCGTTGGATTGTCCCGCCAGCTTATACAGCAGCGAGTTCAGATGCCCCGAGCCCAATCGTGCGCCGGTCGCATGGTTGAGCCGCGCGACAAGTGCCGCCCAAAGCGGAGCCACTGCACTGGTTCCATAAGAAATGGTGTCCACTCCGCCCACCACTATGCGGCAACCCGTGTGAGGATCGGCAACGCCAGCTACATCAGGCACGCCGCGTCCTCCAGTTTTCGAACTGGAGTGCGGCACCTCAAAATTCTGCTGCCAGAATGGCCGCTCGAACATCCGGCTGACACCGCCGCCCGTCGCGCCTCGCATCCCGTCGAACAACGAATTCCACACCACTTCCGCTTCAATCTCGCTTCCCGAGGCTTTGAGCGTCGTTCCTCCACACCCCAACGCGTTCGGGCTGCTTGCCGGAAAATTCACGGAGGGTTTCCCGTCGGGCGAGCCATTGTCCGCACCGGCGTCGCCGGATGAAACGCACACCGTCACGCCCACGGTCGAGAGGTTCTTCAACACATCGTTGATCAAGCCCATGTACTTCGGCGACCAACTCGATTCCTGCTCGCCCCAACTCAGCGAGAGCACGGTCGGCCGGTGTTTCTTGTCCGCGAGTGCGGTGGTGAGCGCGTGGTAAACGCCCTGCTCGCTGCTCGAAGCGAAATAAACAACGATCTCAGCTCCGGGAGCGAATGCGCCCACGAGCTCGACGTCCATCGTCGTCTCGATTGTGGAGAGTAACAGGTCCGCCAAGCCGCTCGCTCCCGACTTCCCGCCCTTTGCGGCGTCGATGGCGTTCTTCTTCCCACTGTTCATTGCCGTAACAAACTTGGTGAGGCTCGCGAGGTCAGCCGGCGCGTTCTTCGTTCCGTCCGCGGACACGTCGGTAATCTTCGGCATCGGCATCTTTAACGATGAGAAGAAACTTTCGAGATCGCTCCGATGGTAGCCGCCGCCCAGTTCGATCACGCCTATGCATTGCCCTTCTCCCTTGGCGTGCTTGGGGAAACGATAAAGTTCGGCGACATCGTGCGGGGAAAAATGAGCGCGCACCGCCTTTTTCACTCCAGGCGCCGCCATGTGCCGCAAGGCGACGGGCCGATCGTGCAGTCCGAGCACGGTTTCCACGCAAGCCGCAAGTTCCGCCGGAATATGAATCGGGCCGTTGATACCGCGGTGCCGTCCGCGCTCGTGATCGTACTGATGCATTTCCACGCGAAACACTTTGCTGAATTCGCCGGATTTGCCCCGCAGCCTAACGCTATGCCGCGCCGCGGATGTCTCTACAATTTCAAATCCGTGTGCCCGCGCGAAACTTTCGATCTGCGCCAGATCATCTGCGTGGGCGCCATGCTGTGCCTCGAACTCTTCGCGGGAAAGATGACGGCGATCGCGCGGAAGCAAATCCGCAAGCTTCGCGTCAGAGTGCAGCTCCGGCGCCGGCCGGCGCGGTCGGACGACAATCGTGACGGTGATTTCCTCGTGCGGATCAGCCGGAGCAATGACACTAGCGCCAGCTACAGGCACATACTCGCTTCCAGGAATTGGCACATGAGAATCGCGAGAAGCCATACGAATCCTCCTTCTCGCCCGGGGCTAGGCACAGCAATGGTATCACCGGCGCCTTTGCGCCGCATCGTGAGCGAAAAAAGTACCGGGTCAGTTTCCGATAATCCTGGCGGTCTCAATGGGTCGACGCAACACTAGCTCATAATCCAATTGGGGGAGCCTAGGAGGCCATCTCGGCCAGGACGATTTGAGCCTCAGTTGTTTGCTTGTCTAAGTCGGTTACGCCGCGCCCCAAAATAATCAGCCGATGGAACAAAAATCCCATTGCAATCCTGTTCAATTCCGGCGTTCGAACATTGTGAAAAACAATCGACGACAGTTCTCGGGAGTGAATCAGGTTAAAGTACGTACAATCCCCACCGTAATACTCTCCGTGTTCTCCCATGAACAGATAGGAAACTCGCCCAAATAGCCCAGCTCGTGTGGGAAAGATGGAGAAGGATCTCGCGCTGCACGCTTCGGCGTCTCGCATTACTCTTCGCTCGGCAATCCATTCCGAGAGTAATAGAAGGACCAACAGAGGCGGATACTGACAAACAAAAAACCCGAGATACGCATACCGTGACGTGAATATCCAATTCAGGAAACTGAATTTGGTGGGGCCACCGGATGCGAAGAATACGAGAAGTGCCACTGCCAGAAACGTCGGCACAAACAACAGCCATAGTCTAGCAAGCTCAACTCTCACCGCCAGCAGATCTTTTTCTTTAGCTTGGCTTCGATCCGGGGCAATTAGTCGAACGGTAGTCCGTACGTAGAAGACCTCCCTGCGCGGATGCATCACGAAACCCAACACGGCGGCGGTCACGATGGCGAGCGCTATAGCGCCTTCGAGGAAAGCCTCATATGGTGTGAATAGAAATACCCCGGCAAGGACCAGGGCACGGACAATTCCCGCTCTTGAGAGAAAGTCCATTGTCGACTCCGCCGGATCGAAAATGATAGCGGAAACGGTCCGTTGGAGGTGCCGCCTTTTTGTTTACCGGAAATGTTGGTCCCAGTTGCCCAATTTATTGGTACCCTCCATATGCTCTCGCCAGGTTGCTTGCACTGCAGTATCATCCCTCGAACAAACCGCATCTCCGCCGGAGGAAAATCTGATGCTCAAACTCGAATGTATGCCCACTCGGCGCAACTTCTTGAAGGGCGGCGTCGGAATGGCAGTTGGACTCTCCACACTTGCCGTTCTTCCCGTATCAACTAACGCTGCGGAAAACGCATGGATTGTCGGACCGCAACCCGGCTTCACGCCCGAGATCGGAACGTTGACGTCCATGCTCGCCTTTACTCGCGAGCAGGTCGTAAATAACGTGAAGGGCCTTCACAACAGGATCTTGACTTTCTGCTGGATGCCAATGCGAACACCATCGGCGCACTGCTCCTACATCTCGTGGCCACCGAAACTTACTATCAGATGAACACCTTTGGCGGGATGAAATGGGATTCGTGGTCCGACGAGGTAAAGAAAAAGTGGGACGTTCCCATGAACCTCGGAGAGCCGGCGCGCAAGGCAATTAAGGGAAACAGTCTCGACTATTACCTCGATGCCTTGCATCAAGCCCGAGAGATAAGTCTTTCTGAATTTCGCAAGCGCGACGATAAGTGGTTAGCGACGCTGGTTACGGACGGCGGCTTCTCGGCTAACAACTACGCCAAGTGGTTTCATGTCGCCGAACACGAGTCCAACCACGACGGCCAGATCAAATTCCTGAGAAAGCGCATTCCAGGCGCGAAGCCAACGTCCGAATAATGAAGCAGGCCCTACTCCTGGCAGACAGTAACCTCTTATAACATTTCGACTCGTAAGTCCTGATTAACGCTGCGAGCTGCAGGTGAAATCAGTTTCGCCCGCGGCGCCTTCCTGGACGCGGACATCTCAGGAAGTGGCCATCGGCACTGCTTAGGAGCGACGCGCTGCCTTGGAACCTTCATGAGAACGGGGGACTCTTAGCGGAAATTGTTGACGAGCATGATGTCGGCGTTGGCTTGATCGATTTGTGAATAGAGCAAGTAACGGCCGTCCGGGGAGATAGACATGCCCTCTTCGAGATCTTTGTCCGCTCTGAAGATTACGCGCGTCTCCCTCGTGGCGAAATCGTAAAAGGAGATGCTTCGCGGGGCGTTTAGGGGACTGAAGTAGATGCCGTTTGGCGTTAGGGCCCACTTGGCGTCCTGCGTGATTTTTGGCATTTGCGGAACTTGTTGGGGCGTCGCATCGAGGCGGTCAAGCGCAAGCATCGTCATGCTCGAGTCGCTCGACAGGATGTACAGCCACTTGCCGTCGGAAGATTCGATCGGGAGCCTTACGTCCTGGGATGCGGCGAGAAGAGTGGCGTCACCACCCGCCGCAGGGCATCGGTATAGCTGACGACCAATGCCTTCGTAGCCGCGAAAATAAATCCATTTTCCATCCCGCGACCAATAAGGATTGCTCGACTCGTGGACGTTGGTTTTCAGTTTGTGTGGTACACGATTGGAGATATCTACGGTGTACACGCCAAGGTGACCGCTAGGCTCCACCATCTGGAATGCAATCTTCTGCGAATCGGGCGACCAGCGAGGGTAATCGGCGAGCCCTTCCTGCGAAATCTGAACTGGGTTGCTGCCGTCGGCGTCGGCCACCCACACGCTCCAGGTTCCAGAGCGAGCGGAAGCGAAGGCCACATGTTTGCCGTCCGGCGAATATTGCCCGTTATTTTGCTGACGCGTGGAGACATACATCTGCACCGCCGGGGCTTCGGGATGTTGCAGGTCTTTTCTCCAGATGTTGACGTGGTTGTCGATCGCGCAGAATGCTAATTTGCGCCCATCGCGAGAAATCGCGGGCCAATATCCCGTTGCGACGGAAAGTTTATGCACTTGGCCGTCACGAACGCGAACTTCCTCAAACTCGTTACCCTTCGCCGTTGCTGCCCCCACAATCAGCGACTTATCGTCAACGGTCCAAAGCGGGCCACTGAGGTAATCGTTGAGGGTGATCACCGATCGTCTGGACCTTCCTTCGAGATCGCTAACTAAATACTCATAAGAAGTCGTGTTATGGACACAAATCAAGGCCAGTTCCTGCCCGCTATGCGAGAACGTCATGGTTCCCTCGTGCCTGCAGGACGCGTCATGCTGAAACTCGTGACTTTCTAGAGTCTGGACATCTAGTAGAAAGATGCGGTTGCCGGCGCTGCCGTTTTCCATGCCGCTGTATGTGATCCATTTCCCGTCGGGCGACCAACTTATAGGAGCAGCAAGATCGTAGGGCGCGTGGGTGGCAATGAGTTTGCGTTCCTGCCCTCCCAAGGCCGGCACAACATAGATGCCGGTGTCGTCGACGGCCAACCGATGAAATGCGATCTGCGTGCCGTCGGGCGACCACGTCGAACTGATCCAATCGGAAGGATGATTCGTCAGCCGGAGCAACTTTTCGCTTCCGATCACCTTTACGTACAAGTCGTATTGCGACCTTCCGGAGCGATTGCCAGTTCCGTTGTCCCAAGCGAAAGCAATCCGCGAGCCATCTGGCGAAAACGAAGGGGCTGTTTCTTGCCCCAAGTAGGAAGTGAAAGGAACAATTGTCATCGGCTCGGGATCGCCGGTCTGGAGAGACGTCCAGATGAATGGGACCGAGGCCGCCGCCACGACGGCTACTACCGCCAAGACAAGGCGCCACTTCCCATTCATTCGGCTTTTCGGCACGGGAACGGGCACGAGTTCCACAGATTCCTGGGCAACCGGTACGGGCATGACCACCGGCAGTTCGGGTCTGATCGTTCCGATGAAACGGTAACCTCGTTTGGGAAGCGTCTCGATGTATTTAGGATCGTCCGCCGTGTCTCCCAGAGAATCGCGAATCTTCTTTACTGCTGCCGACAGACTGTGCTCGAAATCAACGAAGGTGTTGGCCGGCCATAATTCACGGTAAATCTCCTCGCGGGTGACCACATCGCCAGCATTCGCGAGTAACAAGACCAATAGCTGAAAGGGTTGAGCCTGCAAGCGAACTCTGTAGCCGTTCTTGCGAACCTCGCCCGAGCGCAGATCGATTTCGAAATTGTTGAAAGCAATTCGCTGCGGCCGTTGCGAAGAGGGCTGGAGGTCTTTGCGAATCGAGGAATGCATTCGGCGATCCTAAACGGCTACTTGGTTCGCTATCGCTCGCATCCGCTGCGAGCGACGCTACGTCCAGGTTTTCGTGCCAGCTAGCCGGGCAGTGTTGGTCTGACTAGAGCTAGCGACTTTGGGCCGAAACGCGGCGCTCGGGAACGAATTACTCTAAAGTTATATAATCTGCGGCGGATGGCGCAGATGCTAACACTGCCGGAAAACATGGTCAAGCGCGAAAGCTTCGCGCGTAGGCCTCTGAAATCAATAACTTAGCAGATGAAGAAAAAATGAACGCAAAGTGACCTCCGAAGCATTGCTCTTACCGCCCGCATCGACGAAATTGCGCGGGCTCCGCGTGACTCCGTCCCCCGGGGTCCAAGAACTCAATAATCGCGATAGTTCGACTAAAAGGAGAAGAAAAATGAATCGAATGAATACCTGTCGGCTGTTTTCGAGCGGGCGGTTTTCCGCTCTTGTTGCATTGGTAGCATTGGGATTATTGCTCAGCGCTTCCGGCGCCAAGGCCGGTGGTTGCGGCGTTACTTCTTCCAAAGTCGCAGCCGCTACCCCGGCTCCCTTCGTCAGCCCGCACGGCAGCAATCTACAACTGGGCAACGATTTCTTAGACCATACCATCGTCGGTATGTGGCACGTAATTTTCACCGCAAATACCGATAATAATTTCCCTCCAGGAGGCCCTGCCCCGCCAACACCCTTCCAGTTCAACGAATCCATTAAGACCTGGCACGCGGATGGAACTGAATGGGAAAACGCGTTTCTTCCACCGGCCGGCGGGAACATTTGCTACGGCGTCTGGAAGGCTGTGTCCTTCCGCACTGTGAAGCTGCACCATATCGGTCTGATGTTTGCCGCCGATGGCAGCCTCTCGGCCACGTTCACGGACGACGAAATCAATACGCTCAGCTCCGACGGCCAAAGCTACACCGGCACCTTCGATTTCAAACTCTGGCCTCCCAGCTTTGCCGCTATTGGAGTAGGGACCCCCATCTCGGAAGTGACGGGGACAACCGCCGCTACCCGCATTACGGTAGATTGACCGGCTCCCATCCCGGAGAATGCATTGCGCGCACTGTGGCAAAGGGGATTGCACTTACGTCCCCTTTCGCTACGGTTCGCCGAAGTAGCGATCGCTGAAGTTCGGCGGTGTTGCATCGACGGTGCACGTAACGCCGCTTAGAAAGCGTTTTTCTTGCGATATTCGATGGCTTTGAGCTCGACCGCCACCGCGTCCATCACATCGACGACTGGCTCAACCCTATTGCGGAGATGGCTTGGCCAGGTCCGGAGAAACGGGTTCTNNAAACGAACCGGAATCGCGCCTCCGCGTTGACTTGCCGCCTAGCGCGCCCTAAGATTCTTTCGAGTGCCTGACTCCCGCCCAATTTCTGGCGAGACCATTTCCCACTATCGCGTGCTCGAAATGCTTGGTGGCGGCGGTATGGGTGTGGTTTACAAGGCGGAAGATACGCGCCTCCGCCGCCCCGTCGCCCTGAAATTTCTTCCCGACGATCTCGCGCACGACGAACACGCTCTCGAGCGGTTTCGACGCGAGGCTGAAGCCGCCTCCGCGCTCAATCATCCGAATATCTGCACAATTTACGAAATTGACGACCAGC
>PMAA01000273.1:0-154 GCA_003152355.1 Acidobacteriota bacterium
GCCCCGAGCGTAGCCGAAGGGCCCGGCGCTATAAGTGTAGAATTCGCAATCATAGAGTTCATGTACCATGGTATATTGATACCAATGGCACAACGAAACAAAGAGCGATTTGTAGAGGTTGACCGGGTTCAAACCGGGGTGCGCATCGAGAAGC
>PMAA01000273.1:197-15008 GCA_003152355.1 Acidobacteriota bacterium
TCAGAAGTCTCTATGGAATGACACTTCGTGCGTCCGATAGCCATCATTTAAAGGAGCGCAAATGACTCTGCACATGATCATCCTTGCCTTGGGAATTCTCGTCGTGAACACTCCACAATCGCTCAAGCCGGCTGATTCGCCCGCTGAACTGGTCCATGTCAGCAACACATTTCATTTCGACATCGCTGCCCCTGTTGCTCGCCTCGCCCCGCTCTTCGGCCCTGAAGCCGAACGCAGTTGGGCTGGCAAGCATTGGAATCCCGAGTTTCTCTATCCGCAGCCTGCGAAGGACACCGAAGGAGCGGTATTTCGAGTCCAGCACGGCCAGCACACCAGCGTTTGGGTCAATACGCTCTTTGATCTTTCCGGCGGGAGGATGCAATACGTCGCTTTTATCGACGACGTGGTTGTTACCACCGTCGATGTGAAATTGACTTCCGCCGATCCGTCCCATACCTCCGTGCAGGTCACCTACACTCGAACCGCCCTGCAACCTGAAGCCAATGACGACGTTCCTNNGGAAATGATGACCGCGATAGCGGTCCCGACTGGCAGAATAGCATCGAAAAGTGTCTGGGAATTGCCCCGAACTAGCTCCAGGCATTCAGAAATCTGACCTTCACCTGTGGCGCCGCACTGGTTTTCGTGCGGCATCTTCGGGCGAGAATCGTGCAATCGAGCATGCATGCGAGATCGTCGCCGCACAACGCACCAGAGGTGAGGGCTTTTCGGCTTGGTGGGAGCCTTCGCATTTATGCGGTGGAGGAGCGCTTCAGCGCTCCGAAAAGATCTGCATTTCGATCTCTTCGGCTTCAGCCGCGGAAGATTGGAGTGAACCCTTTCAGCTTGTCCTAAGCGGAGCCGAAGGATCCGGAGCTACGAACCTCCACGAAGTATTTCCGCGATGCCGGGCCGTCAAATCATTTCTCCTCGCCGACGCAAGCGAGGACAGATTTGCGCGCTCGCGTTGCTCCGAGGTCTCGCCTGTGCTCTAATACGCACGATTCGCGCACCGCAATCACAGGCTCATGCAAGGTACATCACTAGCGTACTTGGTGTTTGCAATCGTGTTACTCGCGCTGGTTGTCGCGCCAATTCTCGCGATTTCCGCGGTTGTTCGCGTCCGCCGTGTCGAAAAGCGCCAGGGGCCCGAGCAGCAAAAAGAGCCGCAACTCAACCGGCAAGTAGAACAGCAATTCCAACAGCAATTAGCGAATCTCACGGCGCGGCTCTACGCGATTGAGACTCGACTTTCGGAGCTGACTTCAAGACCGCGCGAAGCTCCCGCCGCCCCAGTCGCAGATCCAGCCGTAACGCCACCCCTCACTCCGCCAATCGAGCAGAAAGCGACTTCGCCAGCAATTCCGCCGACACTACCGGCGCCGCGACCAAGCGCTGCAGTTGCTCCGCCCAGCCAGCACGTGCCTGCGCCTCTGCCCAAGTCACCGCAAGTACGCACGACTTTTGCCGGTGGCTCCGCCGCCCCCGATTTCGAATCCGTCGTCGCCGGAAGATGGCTCAACTACGCTGGCGTTCTCGCGGTCCTGTGCGCGGTCGCGTTCTTCCTTAAATATGCGTTCGACAACAATTGGGTCGGCCCTCACGGCCGCATCGCCATAGGCCTCCTCTTCGGCGCCGGCTTGCTAATGTGGAGTGACCGGCTACTGCGGAAGGGCTATCGCTATTTTTCCGAAGGCATCGCGGGTCTCGGTGCAGCGGTGTTGTATCTGTCATTGTGGGGCGGTTGGCACTATTACCGGCTGTTCGAGCAAAGCGTCGCCTTCGCCGCGATGATCGTTGTCACGGTCGCGATGATCGCGATCGCCGTGGGCCGCAATTCGCAACGAATCGCCGTGATGGCCCTCCTCGGCGGTTTTCTCACGCCGCAACTTCTGAGCACCGGCAAGAACGCGGAGATCACCCTCTTCACCTACGTTCTCGTCCTCGTTTTCGGCCTGCTAATTCTGCAGCGCGTGCGGAAGTGGGAGTGGCTCGCGCCTCTCGCTTTTGTCGGCACACAAATTTATTTCTGGGGATGGTTCGGCGAATTTTATCGCGTTGACGAGCTGGGCATCACGCTGCTCTTCGCCACGTTGTTCTTCATCGCGTTCGCCGCGCTCCCCGTCGTCCGCAGCCGCGAGGCAGGAGGCCTTTCGCCCGAAAAAGTCGTGATCGTGCCCGCAAACGCCCTGATCTACCTGATCGCGCTTCACCAAATGCTTTGGCCAGGATATCGCTGGACGATTACTTTCGCAGTGCTTGCGCTCGCAGCGGCGCATCTCGTCGTTCTTCGCGCGCTGCCGGTGCCCCGCGAAAAAGAGCCGCCCACCGCTCAATTTCTATTCGCCGGCCTCGCTCTGATGTACGCCACGCTGGCGATTCCTTTGCGCCTCGACGGCAAATGGATCACCGTCGCGCTGGCCATCGAAGGCGCAATTCTCATCTGGAGCGGATTCCGCACGCGTCTTTGGTATCTGCGCGCATTCGGCCTGCTTCTATTTGGAGTCACAGCGTTTCGGCTATTGCTGTTCGATATTCCCGCGACCACATTCATCTTCAACGCGAGATTCGCCACATTCGCTATCGCCGTCGCCTGCTATTCAGCCGCATGCCTTTTCGCCAGTCGTGCCGGAGATAAAACGCAATTAACACTGAGCAGGGAATCTTTCCATCAGAGCCCGGAGGCTCCCGCCTCCGGGTCCGCAAGGAATGAAAACTTCGCTGAGTTACGTGAATCTGAAATAATTCCGTTCGCAGTCCTCGCCGTCGCCGCCAACGGATTCGCCCTCCTCGCGCTCTCTCTCGAAGTCTGGGATGCGCTCGGGCGCACACAAACGATCAATCTCGAGCGCGACCTCGCTCAATCATTGGGCCTTTCAATTCTCTGGACGTGCTACGCCACTGGACTGATCGTCGTCGGTCTGGCCCGAAAGTCAGCACTTCTCCGCTGGCAGGCACTCGCGCTTTTTGGCGTAGTAGTCGCGAAAGTCTTTCTCTTTGATTTGTCTTTCCTCGAGCGCTTCTATCGCATCCTGTCGTTTCTCGTCCTGGGATTGCTGCTTCTCCTCGTTTCGTTTCTGTACCAACGCAAGCTCGTTCAACAAAAACAGGAGACGAAATCGTGAAGCGCTCGCGGAGGCCCACTACTGATCTATTCGAGTCGCGTGCGACGCTGGTCGCGATCGTCGCGTGCATCCTCGCACTCGGAATTGTTTTCGCGAGCGTTGCTTTGCGCGCCGCTTCCGCCACCGCTTGGCCTCAAGCCTGGCGAAGCTGGAGCTACTCGCGCGAAGTAATTCCTCCCGCCACAAACGAACGAGGTCTTACCGCAATCGTGGTGCCCGAGGATGTCTACGCGCACTCCTCGAAACAGCTCGCGGATATACGCATCGTGGACGACGAGGGCGGGGAAGTTCCATTTGTTCTGAATGTTCCAAGCGGCCACACGCACACCGATCGTCGCGTCGCCCGCATGCAGGAGCACAGTTTTACGCCGGGAGAGTTCACGCAATTCGTCCTCGACGCCGGCGCGAACGCTCCCTTTCACAACGCCATTCTCGTGAACACTTCCGAAACCGATTTCATCACCTGGGCCGAGGTGGCCGTAAGCGACGACGCGCGCCAGTGGCGAATCGTCTGCGATCGCGCCCCTCTGTTTCGTTTCAACAAACAAAATTTGCAGGGAACTCAGACGCTGCATTATTCCGAGACTAACGCCCGTTACATCCGCCTGAGAATTCTCGAAGGCTCGCATCCCTTCCCGGTCGCCAGCATAAATGTGCTCTACGAAGAGACCACGCCCGAAGAACGCGTGCCAGTTTCGGCTCAGCTCCACGAAGCGCAAACAACGAACCCGCAAGAAAGCGTTTGGCGCGCCGATCTCCCCGCTGATTTGCCTTTAAACGAAGTCCACTTCGAAACCGATGAGTCCGAATTCTCACGCTCTGTCACCATCGACTCGAGCGAGGACGGTCAAGAATGGACTCCTGCCGGCAGTGGCGAAATTTACCGTTTCCATCACGATGATGTTCTCCGCGAATGGCTAGAGGTTGGCTTCGGCGGCGGCTGGTCATCGCACTGGCGCGTCCACGTTATGAACGGCAACAACGCGCCGCTCGCGGCTGCACGAGTAATCCTTTTCATGACGCCGCGCCGCCTCATTTTTCGCGCCGAGCCAGCGCGTCACTATCTACTTCTCTACGGCCAGAGCGAAGCGAAGCCGCCGCAGTACGATCTCGAGCGAACCATTCGCCCGAAAGATCTCGAAAAGCTGCCAATAGCAACTCTCGGAGGCGAGCAAATCAATTCCGAGTACGAAGATCCGCGCCCCTGGAGCGAGCGCCATCCCGCCGTCCTCTGGATCGCCGTCATCGTCGCCGCCGGATTGCTAGGCGCGGCCGCGCTCCGCTCGCTCCGCGCGTCCTCTTAACTTCACGCTCGTCCGGCATGAACTTTTTTCACAAATGCTTTCAGGAGGTCGGGGCGGCCCTTCTTGATCTACTCCCCAACGGCCGTAGCTTCAGTTCCGCCGTTCGTCGCGCCGGCATCCTGCCGGCGTTTTTGACTTCACCTATTCGAATCGCAGCCACCCGCAAATACCCGGCAACCACGCCGCTCCGGCACTTGTAGCGCCCGGCTTCAGCCGGGCATCTTCATACTGATCTCAATCACCCCGCCCTCGTTGAAGTTAGCGCCTGAACCGATAAATCCAACTCACAGTCACATACGATTTTATCGGCACGCCGACCACTCGCTCGATCGGTGTCGGATACGTCGGGTCGGACGGGAACGCAAAAACCTCAGTCGTCTCGCCCGAATAGCCGCTCGCAATTAGAAATTCCGTCGAAAGCGTCATCCGTCCCTCCATGAATGGCCTGTACAGCGCTCCGCGAAATTCCGGAACCGCCGGTCCGACAAATCCATCGCCCACAGGTTTCGCGCGAACATATTCGAACTCACAACGGCCATGAAGTCCGAACGGCAAATGATCCTCAGTCGCCAGCGTATCCCAAATAAATCGCGGCGCTTCGGGAGTGGGCGCGCCCGTCGTCAGGTCGCGCGCGTCCGCCTGTTCGTATGTTGCGCTGATCGAGCCTTGCGAAAAAGTGTGCTTCAGCGAAACGCTGATCGCGCGATTGAGAGACGGTCTCTCGTCTTCCTGCAAGCCGGTGTCAGGATCAATCTTCGCCAGCTCCTGAGAATTTGTGACGTGCTTGAGCGTGATTTTCATCTCCGTCTTCTTCACGCTTTTGCTGACGACGAGTTGATAGGCGCGCGAAGGCGCGAGAAGTGTCGGCTCGCCGGTTCCCGTTCCGATTCGAGGGTCCTCCGTGTGAAAAGCTTCGCCGTAACTCAACGCTACCGACGGTAGAAACGTGCTTTCAGGAGGGAAAATTGAAAGTGTCGCTTTCGGCAGAGTGAGGCCGGCAAGTTTGTCGAAAGAATTCTGTGGATTGATCAGATCCTGGTTGTTAATCCAAATCTCCTCGCGGCGAATGCCCAGGTCGTAGTGGAAATATTTCGTTACAGCGCCATCAAGGGCTGCGTACGGCTCGACGAATGAAAGCGTCAGATTGTTGCTCGTCACGTTTTGGAAGACGCCGTCCGCGTCCAGGCTCTTGAGGTCGAGATCCCGCGGGGCATCGCGGCGAAGATCAAATCCCGCGAGCACCGAAATCCAATCGCGAATCTTCTGCGAGTACACAGTGCCGCCGCCCGCGACTGTTCGAAACTCGCTCTGCTGGATGAGCCCGCCGGGATATTCGAGACTCCCTGTAAAATCCGGCATGAAGTTCGATCGCAGTTGCAGACTGTATGTGCGAAAGAAACCCGAATAGGTAAGCTGACTTTGATCGTTCAATCGCCACGTGTCGCTCGCCACGAAAATTGTTGTGTGCGTGTAATCTTGCTGCCGTCTGTCCACCGTATCGTCGGGAACGGAGATATTGATCGGAATCAATCCCGGCACGTACGAGAATCCGTAATAGCCAACGCCAAACAGAGTCAATTCGTGGCGCCCGAGTTTAAATTCGCGAAAGCCATTAAATTTATACTGCTGCCGGTGCTCGAGCCTCTCGAGATACCCGTTGCCGAATGAGAGCTCGACGGCGATGAAGCCGTTTGTCTCCGGATTTCGCGGACTCCATCCCGCCACGAGATCGATGTCGCGGTAATCTCCAGTGAGTTCGACAAAATCATCCAGCCGCTCGCGCGGCACGTAAGTCGCCGCCAGATCGATCGAGTGATTTCCTTCGCGAACGTTGAATGCGCCGCCGTCCACAGCGACCGCCTGAATAATCGGCGCAATCAGAAAATTCGGATCGGAGTAGCCGTTGCCGTGCGCGTTCGCCGGAAGATTATTCGGATAGAGAAAATCTCCAATTTGATAAAACTGCGCAATCGGTTCGCCGTGGTCGCCCGCAACGCCTGGAGCAAAATACTGCGGTGCCTTGATTCCGCCCGACGCGGTTTCAATCGGCAAGCCGGGAAGGGAAATGGGCGCGCCAGGCCGGCCCGGATTCGCATCGAGCACCTGATCGTGAACTTCAACGTGCTCGGAAGGATCGGGCGTGAATGGCGACGGCGCGGACGAGCCGACAACGGTAACAGCCTGCCGCAGCGACGCAATTTGCGCGAATTGCAACTTGAGGTCGGCTCGCGCCAATTTTGTGACAGTTATATTTGATTGAACGGGAGCAAACGCCGATGTTTCCGCCGTCACTTCGTACTTGCCCGGCGCGAGTTCGCCGAAGTCGAATGCTCCTTGTTGGTCGGTGGTCGTCTCGCGAATGACGATACCGGCGTCGTTCACGAGTTTGAGATGCGCGCCGGCGACGGCGACTCCGGCCGGATCGATGACTCTGCCGGATAAGCGGCCCGCGTCGGAATCCGCTAACACGCCTCGGCAACACAGATTCGATAAGCAAAGCAGGCACAAAATCGCCGCCGGCCGCAGCCACACCCGTATTTTCGCGTTCATCATGAAACGCGCTATATGTTACCCGTCCTGCCTCACTGTTGTTCGTAGTAAATCTGCGAGGCGAATTTCGGAACTCGTGGATATCTGGGGTTAGCGCGGCAGCTTTTCGATTTGTTGTTGGACTTGGCTGCGAAATTCTAGCGGATGGGCCATTTTGTGGAATGGCTCGGGAGTGCCGCCCGTTCCGATTACGACGATCGAGCCGTAGCCGAGCATCCTGCCGGCGGCCGGCTCGCTGACTTCGATGCTTTCCACTTTGTTCAGCATCATTTCAATCGTCTTGCGGCTGGCGAGGCCCGTCTTGATCACGACGCGGCGATTCGTCACCGCCATCTCCGTCGCGCTCCGCCGCACCATGCCAACTAGAATCACGATCACACCGCCAACGATTAACGCGATGCCGCCGATTTTCATAATTTGCAAAGTTCTGGGATCAATTTCAGTGTGCGCGAAAGCGTAATAAAGCAGAACCGCTCCAGGCAGAGCCAGCAGAAAGATTCCCACGATCATGTGGCCCAGCATCACGATCCAATGGAGCCGCGTCTGGTAAATTACGGTTTCGCCGGGAACTAAGTTCGATTCTACGTAGCTCATGTGTTCTTTCTCTTGAATTGGCGGCAACGCGTGCGGCGCTGTTTCGGGAAGTTGATCGAGCACATGCCACGAGGGCTGTGAGTGAGAATTTGTCTGTCGACTCGAAGAGCCGCCGGGCGGTTCGCTGACTGATTCGCTCTCACCATTCCCTGATTCTACAAAGGGAACTGTCGCAATCACAGTAGTTCCTTTTCCATTCGACCGGATTTCCAGATTGCCTTCCGACTCCTTTGCCCGCTCGCGCATTCCGCGCAACCGGCGCCGGTCGGCGCCTCCTGAAACTCGGCTAATCGCGCCTCGCAAGACCCCCTCTTTTTGTAGCGATTAGAAATGACTCGTGATGATTGTTTTCTGTGAGTTGCGGCCATTTCTAATCGTTTTTGTCTGTCGATTAGAAATCGGTTTGCGATCGAGTACTGGACTCCGCAAATTTGCGGGGCCAGCGTGCCCCGCGAGCCGCGCGCTGGGGCCCTTTCTGCCGCCTGAGGGTAAACCTGTGCCCATTGGCGGTAAGTGCCTGGCACTCTGCATGTTAACTCTCGCATTATCATAATTTCCAAATAATTATATCATGCACCTGGACGGTACCAGCAAATGCGCAGGGTACTAGAGCTGAGGGGAAGTGTCGGGGAATCAGCAGGATTCGAGCGCGAAAAATTTACGAAATTGTGCCTTTGAATTTGGTGAAGACGCGAACATGGCTTACGGCCCAAGGTGCTTTGGCGGTGGGGCTGAGAAGTCCCAGGGCTGAAAGCCCGTTACAAGAGAGGAGCATTCTTCCGCTGGATTAAAGTCCAGCTTCCCCCTGCTGAAGCAGGAAGCTCCCACCGAAATGCAGGACGGCAGAATTCTCATCGGTGGCTTCTCCGCATTGGGAGTGCCCGCGTTGATATGGGAGAACGAGCCCTTCAAGTGAGATGGGTCTTGGGATCGGAAAGTATTCCCGGAGGCAGGAGCCTCCGGGCTCTGATGGTGTTTTTAGCTTGGCGCAGCGGCAACCGCAGAATCCCTCAGTGATCAGCCTGCGTGTGCTCTGGCTAGTTCGTAGGTGCCATCCCAGGTGCATTCGAGCTCGGTCTCCGATTTCATCGTCGTCTTGAACTTCCCGCCGCCTTTCATGCCACTGTATACGCCAACGCCGCCAGTGAACTCGTACGTGCCTTCAACGGTCATCCCGCTGGCCGTAGCCGCGGCCTTGCCCTCAAACGTTCCGAAGTCGCGGTCTCCATCCGGATGGATATTATTGAAGTAGCCGCGTTGCGAGCCCTTGCCGTCGAGCAAGTCGGTCACTCCCCAATAGGTGATCTTCGAGTTGTTCCATAGCGCGTCGGCCGATTGCTGAGTGCCGGAAACCTCGGCAATGTTCATATCGTGGGCGGGTTGGTCCGTCAGTGACATCGTGGTTTGCTTCGTGATTTTTCCCGAGAATGATCCTTTGATGGAAGGCATAACGTCTCTTTTCCTTTCTTTTGGCGAATGTCTCGCCAAGCGTGCGGAGTGTGAGCCCCGTCTTCACCCGTGTCAAGGCAATCAACCCGGAATGCGCGTTCGGTCTTGGCTTGTAGTGGAAGATGGGAATTTCTAAGTCGCCTTAATTATTGAAGTTATCCAGTCGCGGATTGTAGGGAAGCGGAATTCCTGCCGCTCCATCGCTTCGGTGATGAATTTGTAGGCCTCGGATGGCTCTACATCCAGGAAATATCCGTTGGCTCGAAGCATGGCGTCTGTCATGACAAAGCTGAGGCGTTTGTTCCCGTCAATGAAAGCGTGATTATTTGCGAGCGACTCCATCAAGGCAGATGCTTCTTCGATGAGGCCGGTGTAGTAGCCGCTTCGAGGGCGGAAAACAGCGGACTCCAGTAATGCGTGATCGCGAATGCCGTGGAGTCCGCCGAATTCGTCGATTAGCAATCGCTGAGTTTCGATCACTTCAGCGACAGTGGGGTAAATGCGGAAAGGCATTTACCGAGAGGAGCTTTTCTCTGCGGTCTTTACTTGAGCCAAAAGCTGAAGCAATTTTCGGTTCTTGTCCACCGACCGGCGAACATGGGTCATGATCTCAGGACGCACAACACCCTCTTTGGGCGCGACAAACTGAATGTAGTGTTCCGCTGCTCGCTCCAAGACGTATGTCGTGGTCTGACCGTTGTCCTTGGCCAGCTTGGACAAGTCGTCGTAGAGGGCGGCGCGCATATTGAGTCCGACTTTTTTACGAACTTCCTTGGTCATGTGCGATTAATCCTTAAGCAAGAGGGATTATGGAATCTAAATCTAACTCAGTCAAGACATATCTAGACCAATGTAGATACGGATCGAGTTGACGCGCACGATGACAGTGTTGAATAGGGATAAGTGAATGTCGGAGCTGAAGCTCCGNNCAGGCAAAGCGAGAGGGCCGGATCGCTCCGGCCGCCGCTCAGCTACCAACGTTGCTGCTCACCGTCTGCCGCTTACTGCGTACCCGTTACTGCTTGTTCCAGTCTGCGAGAATGAGATTGCAGGCGCTCTTTACGCCGCCCTTGATACTCCCGCCCTCTTTCGTTTTTAGGATATCGCCGTTTTTGTCGGCTACCTGTATCTGGTTGTCGCGGGAGAAGCCGGCCTCGATGTGGTTCAAGAGCACGGTGTAGTCCGCGTTCTGTTGATTGATGGTCAATCTTACATCGGGGCACGATTTCGAAAAGTCCTTCGACATTTCCATTGATTGGTCCCGACGCGCGTTCCAATTGTTGCCGTGGCTGGCCGATTGTAGGAACACGCGAGGCGGCTGCCTTGTCTCACCCGGCGCATTCTGCGCCGGCTGCTGGGCAGGGGCTGGTTCAGGCGCTGGGGCCGGAGCAGTCTGTGCAAGGGCCGGAACTGCGAACAGCAAGAAAAGCAACGATAGTCGCGTCATATTCATTCCTCTCATTCGCCTATTGAGAACGCCGCGATGGGGATAAGGCATCCTTCATTTCAGTTTGAGGGTTTCGCAATCGAGAGGGACCTGTCCAGAGGGTCAGTTGTAACGGAAGAGGAACGCGCATCGACGGTAGTGAGGTTAGCTTCCGTCGGCTTCGTGGCGAAGAAAAATAAAGTCAAGACCCGCACCCTTGACAGCGAAGGGTGCGGCACCCACACCCGCGCCCGCGCCCGCGGCGTCAGCATATTGTGAGATCTTCGTTAGGCTGTACGGCTGAGGTGCGCGGTGGAGGAGTACTTCGCAACCTCGGATTCGGCGCTGCGGTAGAGGCTCTCCCGCATGACCATCACGGTCAAGAACGTGCTCAAGATGCGCCGCTTCAGCTCGTCGGATAAGCGCTGCGTTCCGGTTCCCACGCTCGCTAACGTTGCGGCATAGCCGCTTAAGCCGCGCGCGATATGAGCCTGGCGCGCGGAAGTCAATCTGCCCGAGGCAGACTCACGACGCATCTCGGCGCAACTGCGCTCGACACACAGGGTGAAATGCAAAACGCACATTCGTTCGGTGGCAAGCTCCGGGGGCACCGGCGCGCCGCAACGAAAAACACAGGTCGTGGATGGGGTAGTGTCACTCATAGTATTTTGAATGGGAGGCAAGTTTCTTGCCACATTTGTGAATAAATAGCAGCGGTCGGGTGATACGCCGACGAACGACGCAGAGCTACAGTCTTGTCGCGCTCTGCGTAAGGCGCTGAATATTAAAGGATTCGTGGCGATATACGATATAGGCAGCTTGAGCTAGGTCCTAGACCCACGAGTGAAGAATCACAGGAGCGGGAAAAACAATTCTCGAAATAGCCTAAAGCCGGGCGGAACCAGGAAAACGGAAGCAGTAGGCGTCCCGAATCGGGAAACGGATCGAGTGCTGGATCGCGGCGGGACGCATCAAGCTGCAATTAGCTTGGGGTTGAGGTGTTCCCGGAGGCGGGGGCCTCCGGGCTCTGATGGAATTGGGAGATGCTCGTGCGGAGGGGAACCTTCGAGGCGAAGAAAGAGAAAGTCAAAACCTGCAAATAGCCGGCGGTCGAGGAGTTCGCGGAGGCGCGGGCCTTCGGGCTTTGGCGAAATTTGGAGATGCTTTTGCCGAGCAGGCCCGTCGTGGCGAAGGCGCTATACCCTATGGCCGTACTAGCCTAGCTACTTTGAATTCAGTACTTTACTCCGCAGCAATTGCATCTATGATGCGCGTACAAAACGGCGCCGGTCGTTCCTGGTGTCGTTTCCTTTCTGGACTCGATTATTCTTTGGATTGCAGGGAGAACGAAATGATCTTCCTTATTTTGATCGAAATCGCCCTGCTTTGCGTCCTTGTGCTGCTGATTCGCGTTGCGATACGGCGCGGGATAGCGCGCGTCTTCCGGGGGGATGACGACTTCGGAGATGAATTCCAGCCGGCGGACGCCGACACACGCACAAATAGCTCAGTGGAAGCCACCATTCAAGCAGTTGCTAACCACCAAGAGAAGCAGCGCAGCGCTGGCTAGAGCATTAAATTAGCGTTAGGTCTGCGACGGAATCTCGGACGTGGCAAAGTCCGGCGGCTTAGAATTCCTTCCCTTCGGTCCTTCGACCTTGAGATGCCTCTTGTGTGACGCCGAACAGGGGAACGGTATCAACGGCAAAGGTCAGTCGGGATCAATCACAGAACCAACCGACGCGGAAATCACGTTCTTCATTTGGCGCACTCGAACCAGGCCGCACTCAATCCGAGCGCCATGGAAGTGCCCAAGACGACTTCCATGGAACGTTAGGGGCGCTTGCTGCGGTTGCGGCTATCGCCCGCTGTGCAACTTCGTGAAATGAGCCTTTTTGGCAGGGGTGACGTTGTGGCTGTCGCGGACCGGCTTGGCGCTGGCGATCGCGGGTAGAGTGACGATGCCAAGCATCACAACGAAGAGTGCCTTTTTGANNCCATTTCGGGCAATGGAGCACGGGTACCGAAATGAGTAGAACGAAAGGTTGGGGTGATTGGCGGAGGAGAACGGCCACGCAGCAAGGGGCCCGCGCTCGAGGGGTTCCCGGAGGCGGGGGCCTCCGGGCTCTGATGAAATTGGGAGATGCTTGTGCGGCGCGGACCCTTCACGAAATGCGTTCAGGGTGCAGAGCAGAGAATTATTGGAGGGCGGCGCGGTGGAGTAGGGATTGGAAGCGCGGGTCGGGGCGGAGCGGGGCCCACGTTGAGTCGACCTTTAGGAAGGTCATGATTTCTTCGCGGTCGTCGAAGGATTTTTGGAGGAGGTCGAGGGCTTTGTCTTTTTCGCCGAGGCCGACGTAGACGATCGCGATTTGGTAGAGCGGTACGTAGGATTGCTTTGAGCTTTGCTCCATTTGTTGGACGACTTCGTGCGCTTTGGCGGTTTGGCCGGAAAGGGCGTAAGCGTAGCCGAGGTAGCCTTGCGCGTAGGGGCTGGCGCCGAGGCGGATGGCTTCGTTCAGCGACTTGATCGCGTCGTCGTATTTTCCTTCGCGCGCGAGGGCCCATCCGAGAAAGAAATGGCCGAACCAGAAATTGGGGTCGGCTTGGATCATCTTGCGGGAGTGCTCGATGGCGCGATCAAATTGGTCGGAGAAGACGTAGTTGAGACCGTAGACGATGTCAACGGTGTCGGAGAGCGGATCGAGATCCTTGGCGCGCTTTAATTCGGCGAGAGCTTCGTCGTTGCGGCCCATGGCGGTGAGATCGTAGGCGTACCACTGGTGGACGAAGGGCGAGCCGGGATTGAGTTCGACGCCGCGCTTGAATTCCTGCTCGGCGGCGGGATAGTCGTGGTCGTAGACGGCGCCGACCATGCCCATCAACGTGTGGGCTTCGGCCAGGGAATCATCGAGACTGAGGGCTTTCGACGCGGCGGCTTTTAGTTTAGGCATGGCTTCGGTTGGCGGAACGAATTGGCTCGATACCTCGAAGTAAGCTTCGGCGATTCCCGCGTAGGCGAGTGCGTAATTCGGATCCTTGGCGATGGCCTGCTCGAAATAGTTGATGCCTTTGTTCACGCCTTCTTGAGTGAACTGCTCCGTGTTGTACCGGCCTTGCAGATATAACTGATAGGCTTCGTTGTTGTCGGTGTAGTGCTTCGAGAGACGCTTCTCCTCATCGCCGGCCAGATGCGAGCGCAGATTCGCCATGATTTCGTTGGAAATATTTTCCTGGATGGCGAGGAGATCGGAAGTTTTTTCATTGTACTGTTCGCCCCAGATGTGGCGATCGTTTTTGGAGTCCATCAGCTCGGCGCTGACGAAGAGAGTATCGCCGCGCTCGAGGACCCGCCCCGTGAGAATAGCGCGGGCGGAGAGCTCGCGGCTGACGGCTTGGGGATCGAAGGGGCGGCCTTTGTAGCGGAAGACGGAGCTATGGGCGATGACTTTGAGATGGGGGAGATTCGAGGCGTTGTTGATCAGGCTTTCGGTTAGGCCGTCGCTGAGGTACTCGGTGTCTTTGTTGTTGCTGGCGTTTTCGAAGGGCATGATGGCGAGAGAATCGATGGCTGTATCGCGATTACGAAGGAAATAGAAGGCGGTGAGCGCGAGCGCGGCGATGATGATGAGCGCTCCGGTTGCTGCGGCGGCGGGGACAAGCCAGTTTTTGCGTGCTGTGATGGCTACGGATGTGGCGCTGGCGGATTTGGGTAAATCGCTAGCGGGGTAAACGTCTCGCGGGAGGTCGGGAGCGGCCGCGTGTGTGGCGGCGGAGATGCTCATGGCGACGGTGTCGCGCTTAAGGCGCTGGAGGTCGGAGCGCATGTCCGCGGCGTGTTGGTAGCGGAGTCGCGGATCCTTTTCGAGGGCTTTATTGATGACCTCTTCGAGTTTGGCTGGAACATCGTGATTGAGGCGCACGGGCGCGACGGGCACTTTGTGCAGAATTGAATCGAGGAGGGCGGCGTTGGTGTCGCCGCGGAATGGCTGCTTGCCGGTCGCCATTTCAAAGAGCACCACGCCGAAGGAAAAGAGGTCGGTGCGCGAATCGAGTTCTTTGCCGAGGGCTTGCTCGGGAGACATGTAGGATAGCGTGCCGAGCGCGGTGCCGGGTTTGGTCAACTCCTTGGCGTTTAGGGTCGGGGCGTCGCCTCGCGTGGAGACGTTTGCGCCGTCGGAGGGGCGCGGCAATTGTTTCGCCAGGCCGAAATCGAGAANNTGATATCGCGATGGATGATGCCTTTAGAGTGAGCGGCCTCGAGGGCTTCGGTGATTTCGGTGGCGAGATCGAGCAAGGTGTCGATCTCGAGCGGCTGGCCGTCAATGAGGTGCTTCAAAGTTTTGCCTTCGAGGAATTCCAT
>PMAA01000212.1 GCA_003152355.1 Acidobacteriota bacterium
TCCGCAAACTGGCAAACGAAGAGATCCAGCCGGCCGTCGTTATCGTAATCAAACCATACAGCGCTCGAACTCCATCCCGGCGCGGCCACGCCGGCTTTTTCCGTGACGTCCGTGAAAGTTCCATTGCCATTATTGTGGAAAAGAATGCTGCGCCCGAACTGCGTTACGTAGAGGTCGGGAAAACCGTCGCCGTCGTAGTCTCCGGCCGCGACTCCGAAGCCGTAGCCGCCGCATCCGGCCCCCGCTCGCGCGGTGATATCCGTGAAAGTACCGTCGCGATTGTTGTGGTAGANNCGTAATCGAAAAACGCGCAGCCCGCACCGCCCGTTTCCGGAAGATATTTTTCAGCGGACTTCCCCGCTGTGTGTACCCAAGTGATGCCGCTGCTGGCGGCAGGAATTTCCTCGAATGGAAATTGCGAAGATGCCGAGAGCGCGCCAAAAAAAGGAAAGTGGCGAAGTCCCGCTATCGCAGGCAAGGCACTGAGCTGCCGAAGGAATCGGCGGCGCGAAAATAACTGGGACAGCCCCGATGAAAATTCTCGAAGTTTCCGCCGCCGCATCCCCGGAACAATACCACGACACAGAAATAACGATTATCTTCGAGTTGTTCTTGTTTAGCGGCGCGGCCTCGAGCCGCAGCCTGTGTTATTCTGCGAATCTGCTGAACGGTTTAGATTCACGTATGAGCATCCATCAGCTCCGCCACCTCTCTCAGCGTTCCGTCGTCATGCTTCTGTTTCTCTTTTGCATTTCACCTGCCGTTTTCGGACTCGGCGTATTCGCGCAGGCTGGTTCGCAGCCGCCCGAACAGAGTGCAGGCGACAGCTTCGACGATCTCGCGAAATCGGCCGCCGCGGCACGCGACGCTAACAACATTGAAGTTGCCGTTCAGGATTACCAGCGGGCGGTCGCAATCCGCCCGGATTGGCAGGAGGGCTGGTGGTATCTCGGGACGCTCCAATACGACGCCAATCACTACCCGGAAGCGATCGCGGCTCTGCAGAAACTCATAATTCTCGCGCCGCAGATAGGCCCTGCATGGGCTTTTCTCGGTCTGAGCGAATTTGAATCGAAGGATTATGAAAACGCGCTTGCGCATCTCGAACGAGCGCAGGCGATTGGCGCTGGCGATGACGTGGATCTCGCGCGCGTTTCGACATATCATCTCGCCCTCCTGCTAATTCACGCAGGCGAATTCGAACGCGCGACGACTCTTCTTGGTGCGGAGTTCGGGCAAGCCGGAATTCCGAAGCAAGCCAAAGCCGCGCTCGGCCTCGCCTTGCTTCGTGTCCCGCTGTTGCCGGAGGAAGTGAATCCTTCCAAAGATGCGTTGGTTGAAGCGGCGGGCGATGTGGCGGCGATTGTGCTGCAGCAAAACTCGTCGAAAGCGATTGACGCATTCCAGGTGTTCGTGAAGGAGTTCCCCGCGACTCCCTATTTGCATTACGCCTACGGTCTCGCGCTCGCTTCCGCGTCTCAGAATCAAGAAGCGCTGATCGAGCAGCAGAAGGAATCTGAAATTTCCCCACGCAGCCCCCTGCCCCAAATCGAAATCAGTGTGCTCGAGATTCGGCTGCAACATCCGGAAGCCGGGCTGCGAGCTGCGCAAGAAGCCGTAAGTCTCGCGCCGAATTCTGCCGCGGCGCACCGGGCGCTCGCGCAGAGTCTGGCGGCGCTCGGAAAAAATCAAGATGCTGCACGCGAAACGCGAGCGGCAGAAGCACTTTCGCCCGAGAGGCCGCAACCGGACGAAACCATCGTTCAGCTTTACCGCCTAAATTCGGCCACGGAGGCTCCAGCGGACGGCGAGCTTTGGAAACTTGCCATGCTCGACTATTCATCCGGGAAATTCTCCGAAGCAATTTCGTCGTTGAAAACCTGGGTCGTCGATCATCCAGATGACGGAACGGCGTGGGCGGTGATGGGCCTTTCTGAATTTGAGATCAGAGACTTCGGCAACGCTCTGATTCATTTGCAACGCGGCCAGCAGCTTGGGCTAAAAGGTAGCGCGGAGGCCATTCAACTTGCGCGATATCGCCTCGCCGGTTTGCTCAATCGGACTGGCCAGTTCGACCGCGCACTGGAACTACTCGCGCACGAAGAGACTTCCGGGCCTCTGGCCGAGGCAATCAAAATAGCCCGCGGGATGTCGCTGCTTCGAATTCCCATGCTGCCCGAAGAAATCGAAGTGGCGGACAAACGGTTGCTCGAAACTGCCGGCGATATCGCCGCGCTCATGCAAGAAAGCAAGTACGACGATGCCTTTACGAAATTTCAGCCGCTATTGAAAGACCATCCCGGCACGCCGTTTCTTCACTACACGTTTGGCACGGCCCTCACCGTTCTTTCCCGATACGATGCGGCCGAGGAGCAAATGAAAGTGGAATTAAAAATCTCGCCGAAGAGCGAACTGCCCTGGGTCAGCTTGGCTTCCATCGAACTTCGTGAACACCGGGCCGCAGACGCGGCTGGCTTTGCGCAGCAAGCTCTTAATCTCGCCCCGGGTTCTGCCGAAGCTCACTATTTACTTGGGCGCGCTCAACTCGATCTCGGACACACGGACCTCGCCATCCAGGAACTCGAAGCGGCCAGCAAGATTGCGCCGGACAGTCCGGAAATTCACTTCAATTTGGCAAAGGCATACGCGAAAACCAGTCAACCGGAAAAAGCGGATGCGGAGCGCGCGATTTTCGTGCGATTGAATGCGCTGTCGGAGCAGCAGCGCGGATTGAACGGCAATCAAAATTACACCGGCCCGCGCGAGGCGGCTGGGTTATCAATTCTCCAAGCGCCTAGCAGCGCGGGTGCCGCCGAGAAACCGAACTAGACGTGACGCGTGAATTAGCTCGTCGCGCGTTCGCGAATTTCCTTGGCAATTTTTTCGATTTGCTTTGCCTGCTTGACGATGGATACCGGCAGCGTCGAATTCAAATTCGTGGATTCGAACTGTTGCTTCAGTTCCGTCGCCATCTCAAAAAGTTTGTCGACATCCGCTTTGACGATTTTTTGATTTTCCTGGGCGATTGTCCTCGCCTTGTCGTTCCCCTGCCCGACGCCCGCGTTGTCGAGACCTGCGGGAGCGTCCTGGTTCTTGGGGGCGTTAGGCGAAGGAATCGGCTGCGGGGTCGGCATGCTATGTTGCGGATAAGGCAGCCAGGCGAACATGCCCACCACACTGGATAGCCCCATCAACAAGTTTCGTCTAGATTCCTGCATGAACCCTCCTGAAGTCTGCCGCTATCCGGGTTTTCCGGAGGGGCGTTCTCTGCGCATATTACGCGCGCCCGCAGACAAAACCTAGTCGAAGTTGTCTCCTGCCCTCGATGGGCATTACCTGGCGGGACTCACGCCCGCCGGAAAGACTACACAACTTCACGATATGGCCCAACTCTCCCCTTTACTAGAATAACGATTTTCTATAGCATCCCTCGGGCTTCGTCAAACGGCCTTTGCGCTGACCATCACTTCTCGTCGCACGCAACTTTCACGGAGGCTTCCATGCGGACGCACTTGCGGCGGCAAATTTTCCTGCTTTCCTTCTTGCTCTCCGTGGCATCGCTGCTCTGCGTGGCGCCGCCAGCCTTTAGTGGCGACGATATTCCTAAAGCCGCCTGGCAGCGTCCGATCGGATTGCCCGTGACGGGCCCCGGCACGAAAAAGGCGACGCTTGATCCCGGCCAGATTGACGACGGGTTTTGGCAAGGCGCGCCGGTGGGAGGATTTGGAGCCGGCACTTTTTCACGGACGTATCGGGGGGATTTCGCCCGCTGGCACATGAAACCTGGAATACACAAATATCAGACGGTGTATGCAAATCAGTTCTCGATGTTTCAGCAGGAAGAAGGCTCGACCAGCGGCCCGGCGCAAGTTTTGTTCACCGATCATCCGCGCGACGGCGAACTGAGCAGTTGGAAGTGGGACTATCCGGCCGGCGCGGGTAATTACTACGCTCTCTATCCGCGATCGTGGTTCGACTATCATTCACCGCAGTTTCCCGCGCACGTTGTGGTCGAGCAATTTTCTCCGATTATCCCCAATAACTATCGCGAATCGAGTTATCCAGTGGCCATCTACCGTTGGAGCGCCGACAACCCGACCAATAAAACGATCACAGTGTCCGTGATGCTCTCCTGGAGCAACATGCTCGGCTGGTTTCGCACTTATTCGCGCGACTTGAGCGTATCGCTGAGTCAGGGAAATTTTAATCGCTCGCAGAATGAATCTCTTGGTTCCGGGAACACAATGAAAGGCATCGTGTTTGACCGGCACCGCGCGGGAGACGCCGTAAACGAATGGGACGGCCAGTTCGCGATTGCCGCGGTCGAATCGCCGGGCGTGGAGGTGACGTACCACACTACGTTTGTTCCGGACTTAGGGGGAGCGGCGGTATGGAAGCCATTTTCGAAAGATGGAAGGCTCGCAAACAGCGACGTCTCGTGGACGAGCAGCGGAGAATTTGAGCGTCTCGCAGGTGCCATCGCCGTGCGCTTCACGCTGAAGCCCGGCGAAAAACGCGTAGTGCCAATGGTGATTTCTTGGGACCTTCCGGTAGCGCAATTCGGTTCCGGGCGAGAGTGGTACCGGCGCTATACGGATTTTTACGGCACGAATGGACAGAACGCGTGGGCAATTGCGCGAGATGGCCTGCAAAATTCCGAAAAGTGGCGCGATGAAATTGAAGCTTGGCAAAATCCGTACGTCAACGATGAGAGCAAGCCTCTTTGGTATCGGGGCATGCTCTTCAACGAACTCTATATTTTGACTGATGGCGGATCGGCTTGGGGCCGGCCGGTTGGATCGGATCCAAAATCACCGCCGAGCTTCGCGTTTATGGAGTGCTTTGACTACCCGTACTACGACACACTCGACGTACTTTTTTACGGCTCGGTTCCGCTGCTGAAATTCTGGCCTGACATTGACAAGCAGGTGCTCCGTCAATTCGCGGAGGTGGTTCCGCGCGAATATTCCGATCAGCAATCCTGGGTTTGGAAAATGCAGCACACGAGAGCTCCTGCGTTCAAGATGCGCAAGGCAAAAGGGGCGCTCCCTCACGACTTGGGATCGCCTTTCGAAGATCCATTTTATTTGCCGAATGCTTACAACTGGCAGGACTCGAATAGTTGGAAGGATTTGAATCCGAAATTTGTGCTGATGGTTTATCGCGATTACGCGCTCACAGGGGGCAAAGACACGACATTTTTGCGCGACACGTGGCCGGCCGTGAAAGAAGCCATGGCGTATCTCCAGCAATTCGACGGCGGCAGCGGCATCCCGGAGAGCAGCGGCGATCCCGATCAGACGTACGACGAATGGGTGGTCACCGGCGTGAGCGCATACTCCGGCGGATTGTGGCTCGCGGCATTGCGAGCGTCGGAAGAAATTTCGCAGACGGTCGGGGACACCGCGTCTGCTTCGAAATATCACAATCAATTCGACAAAGCGCAGAAGGCGTACATCGCGAAACTCTGGAATGGCGAATACTTTAACTACGATACGGGGACGGAGTTCCGTACCAACGTCCAAGCCGATCAGCTTGCGGGGCAATGGTATGCGGGCATGACGGGGCTTGGCGATTTGGTTCCGCGCGAAATGCAATTGAAAGCGCTGAAGAAAATCTTTGAACTGAATGTGATGAAATTCGGCGACGGAAATTTTGGCGCCGTGAACGGCATTGGCGCCGATGGGACACTGCTCCACAGCAATGAACAAGTGGAAGAAGTGTGGGTGGGCACGACATTCAGCGTAGCGGCGCTGATGCTCGATGACGGGATGAAAGAGGAAGCGTACCGGACGGCGTGGGGCCTCTACCACACATCGTACGAGACCAAGGGATATTGGTTCCGCACGCCGGAAGCCTGGGATGTTCACGGCAACTACCGCGCTTGCATGTATATGCGTCCGGCGGCAATTTGGGCGATGGAAATGACGGCGCCGAAGCGCACGGCTGCGTCCGTTGCGGCGATTCGCCCGCAATAGTGAGACCTAAGTTTGTGGCGGCTAATTGCTGCATTCTGGTGCAAATTAACGTTTTAAAACGGTAGTGCCGGCTTACCTTCCATAGGGCCAAAAGCTGCCAAAAGTTGTATATAATCCGGGCCATCTGGCTAATCGGCCAAGAGCGGCAGAAGTCCGATCATAACGAAGCACGACACGAGGGGAAGCACCAATCCCGCCCTGAGATTTCCGGTTTGCGTGGAGACAAATCCTACAGCCCACGGCATAGTCGCCCCTCCGAACGCCGCGAAAAGGAACATTCCGCTCGCCGCGCCCTTCATCCGTTCGCCGAAATGCCGAACGAGGCTGGCGACAAGCAGCGGATAGATGCTCGCGAGCCCGAAGCCACTCAAAATTATCCACACCGCGGCTTCGCGGAACGTCGAGACCCACAGCAACGCTCCGTTGCAAATTCCCGCCACGAGAATCCCACCGAGCAGCACGGATTTCTCGCGCATCCGGCGAAGAATGAGCGGCGCAAGTCCGCGGCCCGAGAGAATCCCGGCCCAGAACAGCATTGGCGCGAGTTCCCAGCGGCTAGCCGCGCTCGTTCCCATTCGTTTGGCGAATGCAGCGATCCAACCGCTGAGCGAAGTTTCCGTTCCGATGTACAAAAAGATCAGCGCTGCCAGCACCGAGACGATCTGAATCGGCACTTTGAGATTGGCTCCTGAAACGGGCGCGTCGGGAATTTCTTGAGAACGCGGCTCGATATCCATGAGCGCAAGCGAGGCTGCGATGAGCGCCGCGAATCCTGCTACGCCGAAAAGAAAAATCGAGAACCAGCCGCCGCGGTACGCCAGCAAGACGAGTCCCGGGCACGCGATCGCGCCGATTCCCCACGCGAAGTTTGCAATGTTGAGCGCGGATGCCCGGTTCGGCCCCGCGACCTCCGCCACCCAAAGATTCGTTCCAGAGAGAGTTAATCCCAAGCCGTAGCCGTAGAGAACTGCCGCTCCCAGAGCGGCAAGCTCGCTTCCGGAATTGAGCGTGGCGATTCCAACGGCGATGAAAGTGAAGCCGATCGCGAGAGTGGTGCCGTAGCCGCGCCGGGTGATCAGAACACTGAGCGATAGAATGCCCGCTATATTCCCAATGAATTGCATGGTGAAGAACAGGCCGGCATGTTCATCGCTCATGGCCCAGCGTGCGATCAAGATGGGCAGAATCGGGCCGAGTAGCGTGGTGACAATTCCGGCGAGCACGAAACCGGCGTAGACGACGATGTTAGCTGCTCGCCGGGGTCCTGCGGGCCTTTCGTGTCGGGAGTCGTTCATCGGCGGAGACATTGTAGTCGCAGATCCGAGCGAATCAACGTCAGCCCGACGAACTGCACCCTTCCAATTCAAAGGGTGCGGCGCCCCCTAGCTATTTGATGAAATACCGGAGTGGTATCATGCGCCCGTTCAGGTCGTGTCACGAAAGAAGACACGGCCAAGGCTGCGCCATGTGCCCGGAGTCCCTGATGACGAGCAGAACTAGGAGTTCGATGTTTAGAGCCATTCTGCTGGCGATCGTCTTGCAAGCCACGGCCTATGCACAGAACCACCAGGAACCAGTGACGGCCAACCTCTGCGAAGTGGTCGCGTCGCCTGCTGCGTACAACAAGAAGATGATGTCGGTCGAGGGCATTCTGTTATCCAGCAAACACTCTCTGGCGCTATACAATCTGTGATCAGCAGTCTGCCAGGAAAGTCGGAGACTTCCTCTGCCTTGGCTTTGCCATTTGGATGCAGCATTTATTGCCGGATGAATTCCCGATTCCATGCGCCGCGTCCTGCGAACACAACCCGCCCCGCTCTCGGGTAGCGGCTCATTTGAAATTCAGATGTCCGATGAATGCGATTTACTTTCAAGTAGGGGGTGATCCCGGGAGAAGCAGCAAGCCAAACGGCATCAATGGGAACCTGCCACTTTGCCCGCGGCTTGGGTCGAAGAGGCAGGCCGCGCTTCAGTCGCGTCCGGAGCCGCCGTCGGGCTCGCGGGAGCACCTGCCGGCGATGCCCATTCGAGCCGGCCATTGCTATTCGCGACTTCCTCTACGATTTTCGTGAACAATCGATCTCTCATGGCGGTTCGTTTCGTATAGTCGGTCACATAGCTGAGGCTGAATTCCAACGAGCCACCAACTACGACGAGTGCGACGGTGGGTTCCAACGGAGGGTTTTCGCTTCGATAATTATCACTGATCACTTTCCAGGAGGTCTGCGCCTCGACCAGGTACTCGCCAATCGCCTCTTTAGCCACCCGCAAAAGCATCTCCCTGGCAAACTGGCAGTCGCTGGTGATTGTAAACAGCAATTTGATTTCGTCCCATACGAACCGGAACCCTTGTGAGTAGTTGAAAACGCTCCCTTTCAAGATCGCGCTATTGGGGATGCGAACGATCCGGCCGTTGTACAGGTCTCCGCTGACCCAGTTTCCCGTTTCCAGCAACGTGGTTCGCAGGAGCCCGATGTCGATCACATCGCCTCGCGTCTCGCCGATCTGAACCCTGTCTCCCACGGCGTACAGCTTTGAAAAACCTATGGAGAAGGCACCGGCAAAGCTGGCCAGCACGTCCTGCAGCGCCACGGCCACACCCGCGCCGACGACGCCGAGCGCAAAACTCAGGCGGCTCAAGCGATCTTCAAAAACGAAAGCGAGAAAAATGAGAATCGAAAGGTATCCGGAGAAGACCACGAGCTTGCGGACTTTATAACGCGCATCGGCCCGCCCAAACCGCCGGGGCAGCGTCTCTTCGAGGACGCGAAACGTGCCGTGAATAATCAGTATCCCGGCCGCTGCGGCAATGCACTTCCCGAGGAGCGAAAGCGAAACAGCCTGTTTTAGTAGATCATTCATTCCGCCACCATCATCCCCGGTTTGCCGCTAAAAGGCGAAGCAAGATTGCAACACTGATCTTAATCGGATTCATTGGACTGAACTTTTCTGTGTAGGCGATGACAATCCGTCGTGCAAACCCAAAGAAGGTTTCAACGTGACGATCCAAGCTGTGTTTCCTGAAGATTTTTATTCCATGCGGAATGGGAAGCGGCCCAGCAAAATGCTGAACCGCCGCAGTGAAGTCCGCGTGAAATTAAGCGGGACGTTTGAGAGCGAAGGTGGACCTTCGGGCCCGATGTGGCTAAGTTCCGCTTCGTTATCAGTGAAATGTCTTCAGTCGAAAAAGACAAGTGACCATAGAAGCGGTCACAGGTCGCGGCTGGGCCTCGGCCGACTGGCCGGCGGTCTTTGAGATGCTAAGCAAACGGGAAGTAAACAGTAGGCTTGTGTCCGTCGCAGTGGTACGAAGACTCGGTCTGGTCAGGTGGATTTAATGAACCCGTTGAAGTGTCATCGAATTGCCGAAGACAGAGACGTTTAGCGCGTCGCCCGCCAGAGAGTAGTGCCAGATCGCGGAGGCATCGGGTGCGCCGCCTTGCGCGGCGGCATCGGGGTAGCGCAAGGTTATCTCATCCTTGTCGACCGTATAGGTACAGGCACCGCCAACTTCGCGGCGGTGTAAATTATATCGGGCGGAACAATTTCCGTTCGGCAGGAATTCGACAACGTAGCTGCCGTCAGCGCTTCGCCACTTTCCCACGATTCCGCTTTGTGGTGCCGAAGCCGGCCGGCACCCCGTAAGAAAGAACGCGCTCTGAAGAATGATCGCTAGCAGGAGATCTGAGACGATCGCTAACTTCATTTTTGAACCTCGAAAATCGATTCGCTTACGGGTAGTTCGCCTGCACTTTCGACAATCGTGAACGTGGAAGCGTGCCGAAAGCGGCTACTATTCCTGGTTGAATGCACCCATGGCCGTTTTTTCGAGTGGCAGCAATTGTACTGGAAGCGCACCGCCGGTGAAACGCGCTTTTGTCCCTGTGGCCGGTGCGTGGCGCACCCTTAAACTTGAAATCGAATTCGATGTTGCTTGCGGGGCGCCGCGACCCCTTTGTCGTCCAAGGGCGCGGTTTCCAACCCATGGAAGTTACTATTTGATGAAACACTGGAGTGGTATCTCGCGCCGGTTCGAATCATGTTGTGTGAATGAATCAAGTCCAGCTAGCGGGGACTTGAGGCGGGCGGTGTCGCGGGCTTTTCGGGGTAGAGGCGCTCAAATTCCGGGTCGCCATGAAGAATGACTAGTCCCGGGTCGCGGCGGGCCCAGGCAGAATCGTGAAAACCAGCCTCCCAGGCCTTTCGCAAAGTATCCAGGGCCTCAGGCTTTCTTTTCAGAATGCAAAACGCGCAAGCCGCATTGTAAAGAATCGAGGCTTCGTTGGCGCGCAACGTGAGAGCCAAGTTGAGTTCACGCAAAGCATCTTCTTCCCGTCCCAATTCGGCGCAAAAGGCGCCCAACAGGACGCGCGCCCGCGCATCCTCGGGCACTTGTTTCAAGTGATTTTCGAGAGCCGCCAGGCTTCGCAGCGTCATATTGCGCATGGCTTCGTCTTGGTGCATGGCGCCAAACGAGTTCAGGATGGGGACATAAGCGTTGTAGTCTTCGCCGCTCGCTTCGATGGCGGCTTCCGCAACGTCGATGACCTCCTGGTAGCGTCCCGCGGCGAAGAGTGAGCGGCAGAGGAGATAATACGCGCCCTCGCAATCGCGTTTGCGTTCGATGGCTTTTTTGACCATGCGTACGGCTTCGTTATGCAATTCCGCGGCGTAGAGGACCCAGGCCTGGCTGACTTGCACTTCGGGCAAATCCCAGCGCAAAGCCACGGCCTTGCCGGAAGCTTCTCGCGCGCGTTCCACCCACACCTGATCGCGGCTGTAGTTGCAGTAGA
>PMAA01000214.1 GCA_003152355.1 Acidobacteriota bacterium
GGCAAACGCCGCCTCGTCGATATGGCTGTGCTTTTCGATGCTCTCGCGCGCGCGTGCGCGGAGTTGATCCGTGGTCCACGGAGGCAAGGCCACGCCGATAATCGGCAGATCGAAGTGTCGATGCCGAATCAAAGCCTGAAGCGCGGGGAATATTTGTTGGTAGGCCAGGTCGCCCGTAGCGCCGAAAAAAACCAATGCATCCGAATCGTTGAGTGCCATGGTCGTTAAAATGTTAGCGATTGGCAGGCCGATTCGCAATCGAAATGCGGATATGTGCGCAACAGCACAGACACCGGTCTCGACATAGTTTACGCTGTGGTCGTATAGAGGAGAGCGCTTCGCCTGAAGCAAACGCGATCCCCCAAGCTTCAGACCGATCAACGCCGGAAACAACGGGTTCCCTTCCTCTCCATACGGCAGCAAACGCTCTGGAATCAATACAGTAAGTCGCGGGACCTTGGGACAGGCCGGAGTGTCTTCCCGCGAAGAAAAGGAGTCAAAAGACAATGCCTCTACTTCAAGTTTTGATGATTCTGATCGTGGTCGGTGTGCTGCTTTGGCTCGTGAATAGCTTCATCCCGATGCAGGGGACGATCAAATCCATTTTGAACGCGGTCGTGGTGATCGTGGTTGTGCTGTGGCTCCTGGATATTTTTGGATTCCTGCACACGCTGTCTCGAATCCACACCGTTTAGAAAAAGAACGCAAGCAAGAAACGCGCCCGACGCGAACAGCGCCTTGCGCGTGGAACAGTGGAATAGCTGTCATCGGAGGCAGCACTCATGAAATCCATCAGATTGATCGGCACGAGCGCGCTATTCCTGATTCTTGGACTCGGCGCTCCCGCGTTTGCACGGCAGGACAAGCCGGACGACCACGGCGGTGCGGCTGCGGCCAAGCCTGCGCAACAGGATGCCAGGCCCGCACAGCAGGAACAGGCCAAGCCCGCCCCACAAGAGGCCAAGCCCGCAGAGCAGCAACAAGCCAAGCCAGCGCCACAACCGCAGGCTAAACCCGCGGTACGGACGCAAACGGCGGCCAAACCCGCGGCGCGGCCGCAAACGGCAGCCAAACCCGCGGCACGGACGCAAACGGCGGCCAAACCCGCAGCACGGCCGCAGCAGGCGAGATCGACGAGCACCGCCAAGCCCGCGACGCGAGCGGCGCAACAGCCGCAGCAAGCCAAGCAGCAAACTCAATCAGGACAGCAGGGACACGTTCAGCGGACGGCCGCGCAACAGCAAACACAAAGATCGCAGCCCGCAGTGCGGGAAAGCGGCAGGACTTCGACTCGCATACCTACCGCCCAATATAATTCCAATTTCGGTTCGGGCCATCGCTTTCGCATGGGCAATCCAGAGATGGTCGGCGGATATTCGCGCTTCCAGTACAGCGGTTTTTGGTTTGGATTCGTCAATCCGTGGCCGATGGGCTGGTATTACACCGATAACGTTTATGTTGACTATGTTGATGGCGGCTACTACTTGTGCAACCCGTATTATCCCGGCGCTCGCGTTGCCATTAGCGTCGTGATCTAAGCAGTTTCCGATTGAACTTCAGGGGCGACTGAGACGCATCCGGCTCGAGTCGTCCCGCGGTGATGCGGGTGCGGCAAAGCTGCATTCGCGCGCGGGCTGTATAGCGAAAAGAGGACGGAACAATGCTAGGAACAATATTGATCGTGATTTTAGTGATGGCGCTTTTTGGAGTTTTGCCTCGCTGGTCGCACAGCCAGAACTGGGGTTACGCCCCAACGGGTGGAGTTGGGTTGATCCTGGTCGTCGTGGTGATCCTCCTGCTCCTCGGCCGCATCTAGGCGCCGTCGCGCAGTGATGTTTACGACTGATCTCCTGCGGCGCGACATCTCCCCGCGCAAACTATCTCGTGATGTCCAGCTCCATCATCAGTCGCAGTCCCAAGGTGAAACATGGATGAATCCAAACGACAAGCAGTCAAGTTCCTCGAAAAAGAAATCAAGACCTACAAGGCACTAGCCCTGTTCTTATCCAAAGAAGGTGTCAAAGAACACCTGCAGGCCGGAAATAAAAAGGCCCTAATAGGCCCCACCTACTACAAAGAGAGAATGAGAGAAGCCAAAAAAATCGTTATCGAGCTCAAAAAATCAGACTAGTCCAATACTGAAATGTGTGCCTAAGTGGACAGTTAACCGGAGCCAACCCGTCTAATATCGTCCTGTGCGGGGGAATCGCCGAGCTGCTTCATACACCAGCACACCTACTTCAGCCTGATTCGCCTCGGCTTCAATCTGGACAAAGGAATAGGGGTCAACATGCTCTGGACAATTTTTGTGATCCTGCTCGTCTTNNCAGGGTCGAAGGATAGTTTCGTGATCGCGGAGCCAAGACAATGAAATCACTTTCTATGGCCGGAATTCTGTTGATCGTTCTGGGTGCGCTGGCCTTTGCCTACCAGGGAATCAATTACACCCGTCGAGAAAAAGTCCTCGATGTTGGACCGATTCATGCCACCAAGGATACGCAAGAACACATTCCTATTCCTCCGGTGTTCGGAGGCCTGGCGCTCATCGGAGGAATCGCCCTGCTCGTAACCGGTGCGAGGCGATCGGCATAGGAACGGTTTTGGCTTGAGGCTTGTTCGTGGACGGATGAACCCACCGTCCGCCGGCTGAATAAAGGCGAGGATCGAACCGCCGCTACAAAGTTTGCGGAAAGGCTTAACGTCCGCATCAGCACTTCTGATCATGGAGGTCAGCGAAATGTTACGCAAGATTACGGTAGGTTTTAGTTTGTTGTTTTTTGCCGTCGCGCTTTACGCGGCGAACAAGGAACAGGAACGTTTGGAAAATTGCGGTGTCGTGATGCAGGAGATCGTTAATGTGCCCGAAAACATTCCTCAGCCACTGCTGGACAAGGCTGAATGCATCATCGTTTTCCCGTCGGTTCTCAAGGCGGCGTTTGTCGTAGGCGGAAGCTACGGCCGCGGCGCGATGATTTGCCGCACCGGCAAGGACTTCCGAGGATCGTGGGGTTCTCCCGCGATGTACGCGCTTGAAGGCGGCAGCGTTGGATTCCAGATCGGTGGAGAAGCCACGGATCTCGTTCTTCTTGTCATGAATGATCGCGGCGCTTCTTCCATTCTGGATAGCAAGGTCAAACTCGGCGGCGACGCTTCCGTCGCGGCTGGTCCAGTCGGGCGTGATGCTTCCGCGGACACTGATGCATATATGCGCGCGGAAGTTCTCAGCTACTCGCGTTCGCGTGGCCTTTTCGCCGGCATTTCTCTCGAGGGCGCTTCACTCCGGCCCGACAATGATGCCAGTGCGGATGTCTATGGCGCGCCGGTTACGGCAAGAGAAATCATAAGGGGCGGGAAGACCGATATTCCGAATTCAGGCCGGCTGTTGGTTTCCGTCTTGGAGAAGCATTCACCGCGGAATGACTCGGCTAGGCACGCCGCGAGCAACTAAGTAGTTGTTTCGATGCTTGAGGCTATGCGTTTGGCCCGGGGTGGGATTTCAAGTGGTGGGAGTTCGATGAGAACTGATCCCGCGGGTTCCCACGCCGGTCTTTACGCAGTAGTTTGGGAAGTCGTAGAGGTTTACGGTCATGATGCCCCATCCGGTAAGAACGCTGTTGTACGAATTGTTCGTTAAGCCCGTCCTGCAGTTAGTGCAGCGAGCGACCGGGCAAAGGCCGGATGCGGCTCCGCCGCAGAGCGGCGCGAGAACGGCGGCGTAAGAAAATATTCCGCCGTGAATCGGCCGCTGCCAAAGCGCAAGTGCAGATGAAGGCGCCAATAAGGAAGGCGTGAAGAGAGCAAATGCGGACAAACATTCACTCGGGAACGGTATTCATCAAGCAAGGAACGGCGCTGCCAGAAAACATCAAAGTTGAAACTGAGCGATTTTCGGCTGGTTGGACGCTCGTGAAGTACCCCGATGGATATGGTTTGAGCAGGGCCATTCTCCACGCGAATTGGACGTTTTTCTGTCTATCGAGTGAAATCGGCGCGACCGCTGTCGGCTTTGACGAGGAATCGACTGAGCGCAGGGCAGTGCGACGAGTCTTGGAAAGCGCAAAATCAAAGAACTTCAACTCCCTGGAAATCGTGCGAATCGCGTCCAAGCGTTTTCTGGGTGTATTTTACACGACCGTGCACGCCCGATCTCGTCACGTCAAGAAGAGCACCTTCCTTCTCCGCGACGAACACGATCCAAAGGTAAATCATGACAAAAAGTCCAAGAGCGCCGAGCCGTTCGCGGAAGACTCAAACGGCAGCGAACTGCCTCTCGAAGTGGCACCCGGGCACTCGTAGCGCCGGCATCTTGCCGGCGACTTTGACTTAGATCTTGCAGCGATTTCGGCTCACGCCGCCCAGAATTAGAGTTTTCGGCATTCTGAAATAAATTTAGCGGAGGTCAAAAAAATGGCTGTAAATATCACCCCTCTCCATGACCGCGTCCTCGTACGCCGGCTAGAAGAGAAGGAAACCGCCCGGGGCGGAATCATCATTCCCGATACCGCGAAGGAAAAGCCCCATGAGGGCGAAGTGATCGCCGTCGGTGCGGGCAAGATCGAAAAAGGCCGCCGTATTCCTCTCGACGTTAAAGTGGGCGACCGAATCCTGTTCGGCAAATACACGGGTAACGATATCGACGTTGATGGCCAGGAGTATTTGATCCTCCGCGAAGAGGAAATCCTGGCGAAAGTCAGCGGGATCGCTAAATCCGCGTCCGGCAAAAAGTAGATTTCGCCCGGACCGAAGATTTCGGACGGGCTAAAGAGTTCAATCACCCGGGGAGGGTGAGCGTTAATGGCAAAACAAATTGTAACTGGTGCGGATTCACGTCAGGCGATTTTGCGCGGCATCAACATTCTGGCTGACGCCGTAAAGATCACGCTCGGCCCGAAAGGGCGCAACGTGGTAATCGACAAGAAGTTCGGCTCGCCCATCATCACAAAAGACGGCGTCACCGTCGCGAAGGAAATCGATCTGAAAGACCCGCTCGAAAATCTCGGCGCGCAGATGGTGAAAGAAGTGGCTTCCAAGACTTCCGACGTTGCAGGTGACGGCACCACCACAGCGACCGTGCTCGCGCAGGCCATCTTCCGCGAAGGTGTGCGCACCGTCGCGGCCGGGGCAAGCCCCATGGCGCTCAAGCGCGGCATCGAGAAAGCGGTCGAAGCCGCCGTGCAGGAAATCAAGAGGCTTTCCCGCGATGTAAAGGGCGACATGATCGCGCAAGTAGGAACCATCAGCGCCAATACCGACAAGCAAGTCGGCAACATCATCGCCGAAGCCATGAAGAAAGTCGGCAAGGATGGCGTCATCACGGTCGAGGAATCCAAGACGATGGAGACGACTCTCGAAGTCGTCGAGGGCATGCAATTCGACCGCGGCTACCTCTCGCCGTATTTCGCCACGGATGCGGAACGGATGGAGTGCGTCCTTGAAGATGCGCGCATTCTAATTCATGAAAAGAAGATCAGCTCGTTGAAAGACCTGCTGCCATTGCTCGAACAGACGGCCAAGATCAACAAGCCGCTTCTGATCATTTCCGAAGATCTTGAAGGCGAAGCTCTGGCAACTTTGGTGGTGAACAAACTCCGCGGCACGCTGCACTGCGCAGCGGTGAAAGCTCCCGGTTTTGGCGATCGCCGAAAGTCTATGCTCGAGGACATCGCCATTCTCACCGGCGGTAAAGCCATCACCGAGGATCTCGGGATAAAGCTTGAGAACGTCACGCTCGAAGAACTCGGCACCGCCAAAAAGGTGACCATTACGAAGGACAACACCACGATCATCGCCGGCGCTGGCAAGCCCACCGAGGTCGAAGGCCGGATCAAGCAGCTCCGCACGCAGATCGAAGAGACTACGTCCGACTACGACAAGGAAAAACTTCAGGAGCGTCTCGCCAAACTTGTTGGAGGCGTCGCGATCATAAAAGTGGGCGCGGCAACAGAGACCGAGCTGAAAGAAAAAAAGGCTCGAGTCGAAGATGCCATGCACGCCACTCGAGCGGCTGTTGAAGAAGGAATCGTCGCTGGCGGCGGTACGGCACTTTTGCGCTGCGTGCCAGTCCTCGAGAAGCTCAAGCTTCACGACGACGAAGCCATCGGCGTGAACATCGTCAAGCGCGCGCTCGAAGAACCCCTGCGCCAGATCGCACTAAATGCCGGGCACGAAGGTGCCCTAGTTGTGGGCCGCGTTCGCGAATCGAAGGAAGAAAACTTTGGCTTCAATGCGGAGTCGGGTGAATTCGGCGACATGATAAAGGCCGGAATCATCGATCCAGCAAAGGTCACCCGTCTTGCGCTTCAGAACGCCGCGTCCATCGTCTCGTTAATGCTCACCACGGAAGTCCTCATAGCTGAGTTCAAGGGAGACGAAGAAACGGTCGGCGCTAGCGCGGGCCACGGCGGCGGCATGGGGGAAGGCTACTAAACACCGTCCGGTTAGATGGTTATTTCTTTTCACGCGCCATGGCCTCTTTGTACAACTAGATCAGCGCGATGTAATGTCAGGTCCTTGGGGAATTAGACGGGCCGGTCCCGAAGAGACGAAGAAAGGATCACCAGGTTTCGAATGTCGTTGCATAAGATAGCCTCTCAACTGAACAGCCCGGCACTTATCGAGGCGCCGGGCGAAACTCCGTGCGACAGTCCGGGCGAAATTATCATCAATGTTCCGAGCGATCACCTGGGAATTGACCTGAAAACTCGCCGCGAAATGGTAGGCCCGGACTACCTGGTTGCCGCCGATAAATCTCCTCTTTCTTGGCCAATCCATCCGCGGCCCATGCTGCCGAGCCGGGTCGCCATCATCGGAAACTATCTTCCGCGGAAATGTGGCATCGCTACGTTCACAACGGATCTTTGCGATGCAATTCACGCCGAATATCGTGCCACAGAACTGCTGGCGTTGCCGGTCAACGATGTCGAAGAAGGTTATAGCTATCCCGCGCGAATACGTTTCGAACTTTCGCAAGACGATTTGGGTTCGTACCGGCAGGCCGCGGACTTTTTGAATTTCAGCAATATTGATTTGGTCTGTCTGCAACACGAATATGGGATTTTCGGCGGGCCGGCCGGCGCTCATATTTTGGAGCTTTTGCGGCGGCTTCAGATGCCCGTCGTTACCACGCTGCATACGGTATTGCGTGAGCCGAATGCGGATCAGCTATGTGTGATGGAAGAAATCGCAACTTTGTCGGATCGGCTGATCGTTATGAGCCGCCAATCCGCGGAGATTTTGCACGAAGTTTTTCGCGTTCCGATGTCCAAGATCGATTTGATTCCGCATGGCATTCCCGATTTGCCTTTCACCGATCCAAACTTCTACAAGGATGGATTTGGAACGGAAGGCAAAGATGTATTGCTTACGTTTGGCCTGCTCTCGCCCAACAAGGGAATCGAAAACGTCATCAAAGCTCTGCCAAGCATCCTGTCGCGTCACAGCAATGTTGTTTACATGATTTCCGGCGTCACCCATCCGCATATTCTGCGGCGAGAGGGCGAGAAATACAGGACATACTTGCAGGACTTGGCGCGCGAGCTCGGAGTTCAGGACAACGTAATCTTCTGGAACCGCTTCGTAAGTCCGAAAGAATTAGTCGAATTAATAGGCTCCGCAGATATTTACATCACTCCCTACAAGCACAAAGGACAAGTAGTATCCGGCACCCTTGCCTACGCCCTGAGCGCCGGCAAAGCGATTATTTCAACGCCATATTTGCATGCAGTTGAATTGCTCGCTGACGAACGCGGAACGCTTGTCCCGTTCGATGATCCGGAGGCGATTGCCGCAAAAGCGATCGAGCTTTTGGACAACGGAACCGGGCGGCATGCGATGCGGAAGCGTGCCTACTTGTATACGCGAGACATGGTTTGGGACCGCGTCGCGCAGCAATACATGGGAAGCTTCGAGCGCGTGTACAACGAACGTTTGCGAAAACCGCGTGCCACATTTTCGGCTCGGAACACGGTGAAGGACCTTGACCGACTTCCAGCCATAACACTGGATCATCTGTACCGCATGACCGACCACACCGGAATTGTGGAGCATGCGGTGTTCAACGTGCCGAATTATCCGGAAGGCTACTCCACCGATGACAACGCGCGGGCCCTTATCGTCGCGATTCTCCTCGAAGAATTTGAAAGCAGCACGGTGGCCGGCTCGCTCGATCTTGCGTCACGCTATCTGGCTTTCTTGTGGCTGGCATTCGATCCCAACACTAAAAGGTTTAGAAACTGTCTAAGCTACGACCGCCAGTGGCAGGATTTGGAAGGATCAGAAGACAGCCACGGACGAGCATTGTGGGGCTTGGGAACTGTTCTTGGCAGAACCAAGGACAATGGGCTCAGAGGAGCCGCGGGCCGATTGTTTGAGTTGGCTGTTCCCGCAGCCGTGGAATTTAGAAGTCCCCGCGCTTGCGCTTTCGCTCTTCTCGGGCTGGACGAATATCTCGAATCGTTCCCCGGAGATCGCGCGGCTCTGAATGCCGCGGATGCGCTAGCAAACCGGTTGATGGATTCTTATCGTGCCAACCGTTCGGTTGACTGGAAGTGGTTTGAGAACGAACTGGCGTACTCAAATGCCCGGCTTCCGCAAGCGCTCATACGAGCTGGAACGCGCAACGGAAACGATGCGATGCTTTCAGCCGGACTTGAAGCCTTGGATTGGCTGGCAACGGTTCAGCGTTGCGAAAGAAAAGGCCACTTCGTGCCGATCGGATCCCACGGTTTCTATCCGAAAAACGGAGAGCAGGCCCGATTCGACCAACAACCAATCGAAGCGTGCGCGGCCGTTTCGGCGAGCTTGCAAGCTTATCGCGCGACGGGAAAGGACCGCTGGCTGAAAGAAGCGTGGTGCGCCTTCAATTGGTTCTTGGGAGACAACGACCTTCAGATCGCTCTCTATGATTCCACCACCGGCGGATGCCGAGACGGCCTGCATCCGGACCGCGCCAATGAAAACCAGGGAGCAGAATCTACCCTGTCGTTTCTCATGGCACTGCTCGAAATGCACAAGCTTCCTGAAGCGCGTGTGACAGCCGGCAACTCCAACAAACAGCAAGTCCTGAACAGCGCTCAATAGTTTTCTCGTGCTAAAAAAGCCCGAGAGAGTTCGTGGTTTTGTTTTCAGATTGTTCTTGAGAGAGATAATGACCAAATACGATTCTTTGTTCTGCCGGCACTCTGCGAATCCGATCTTGTCCGCAAAAGACTGGCCCTATTTGATGAATAGCGTTTTCAACGCCGGCGCAACACTGCTGTCCGATGGCTCCACGCTTCTGCTCTGCCGCGTGGAAGATCGCCGCGGCCTTTCTCACTTGTGCGTGGCGCGCTCGAAAAATGGCGTTGATGGATGGCAGATTGATAAAGAACCGACGCTTCTGCCTGACCCTGAACATTTTCCTGAGGAATTGTGGGGCATCGAAGATCCGCGGATAACCTACGTGCCGGAACTGAAGAAATACGCGGTGACCTACACGTCCTATTCGCGCGGCGGCCCTGGTGTGTCTTTGGCCATGACGAAGGACTTCCGCACGTTTGAGAGAATGGGCGTGATCATGTCGCCGGACGATAAAGATGCGGCGCTCCTTCCAAGGAGGATCAATGGATCTTGGGCGTTGATCCATCGGCCGATGACGCCTCTCGGGGCTCATATCTGGATCTCGTATTCCCCTGATCTGCGCCATTGGGGAGTTCATAAGCTGATGCTGGAAGCTCGACGTGGAGCGTGGTGGGACGCGAATCGCATTGGAATGTCTCCGCCGCCGATAGAAACGCCGAGAGGGTGGCTGATGATCTATCACGGCGTTCGCCAGACGCCATCAAGCTCCATATACCGGCTTGGTCTGGCGCTCTTTGACCTCGAACGACCGGAAAAATGCACGATTCGAGGCGATTCCTGGATGTTTGCGCCTGAAGCGGAATACGAGCGTCGTGGAGATGTACAGGACGTTGTGTTTCCGTGCGGCTACACCGTGGCACCGGACGGTGACACGATCAATCTTTATTATGGCGCGGCCGATTCAAGCATTGCGTTGGCTCACGGCAGCATTCGCCAACTCTTGAGCTGGTTGGATGCAAATGGCCATTCCGAACAATCTCAGGATCGGCGGCAGCGCCAAAGTTAGACGCGGCGGCGGAGCTTAGCGGCAAAATGAAAAGAAAGAGAGATTTCTCGCTGCGCCCGGAATGACGGCTATCACGCGCTGCGGATCAACGGCGAACGCAGAGAGAGACGCCGCGTCCGCCACCGGGAGTCTGAACACACGCCGTCGTCAGAACTTTCCTGCTCCTTAAAGCCTAAGCGAGTGCGAAACTAAGCGCTAATTTGAGTTGTTGGTACGGCGCGGTGACGCCACGCGGCGAACCCTTCTTTCACAAGGCTGAAAATCGTGTGTCGATTTTCAGAAATCACCTTCAGCCAGGGCAAGACGCCCATTTGAGGAAAGTAGATTCCGCGGAAACACATTCGTGCGAGAAAGATATTTATGCGATAGCCGATATCCTTAGGATCGACCGAATTGACGGCCTGTTCAATCGCCTTCGCACTGTAAGCACGAGTCCATCCGTACCTCACTTCGTCGTGAGCTTGCGTGATCGTCATCTTCAGCGGCGTGTGGGCCATCGCAAATGGAATAAATTCCTGCCAGTGTTTAGGCCGCGTGAGCCGGCCTGCGGCCTCGAGTCTCTTGTAAAGCGGCGTCGCGGGCAAGGGCGTGAGCAAGCCAAAGATCGGTAGTCCTGGCGGCCAAGTGCGAATTTCCTGGAGCGTGCGTTCCGCGACTCCTGGCGTGTCGTTGTCCATGCCAAAAATAAAGGAAGTGATGGCGTAAACATTGCGCTGCGCGAGCCGCTCAAGCACGGCTGCATATTCGCCCGGCTTGTTGAAGCCCTTGTTTACGCTGGCAAGGTTCGCGGGGTCGATGGACTCCATGCCGATGAAAATCCACTTGCCGCCCGAGGCAGCGATGAGATCAACGAGTTCCTCGTCGCGTAACAGATTGGCGCTAATCTGCGCAACCCAGTGCAACTGAGCACCGGCAGCGATGATGTCGCGCAGCAAAGATTTCGTGCGTTTGATATTGATGGCGAAATTATCGTCAATGAAGAAGACCGCAATCTGGCCGCCCTCGCTTTTCGCGCGAGCTTTCAAAAGAAGCAGTTCATCCACCACGCTCTTGTTCGAGCGAAAACGGATGGAGTCGCCGAAGAAGCCGGTTACCGTACAAAACTCGCATCCATAAGGGCAACCGCGTCCCGATTCGACGGGAATAATGCGGAACGTCCCCCAACCATCGGCGACACGCTGGAGCATGCCTTTCGCGATCTTTGGGACTAAATTGAATTGCGCGAGGTCTATCTTGTCCCACGGAATCGCCGGGTAAGGCTGGAGAGTAGGCTTGCGCTCCTGCCCGAACTCGTCCACGGGAGCGTAGAGATCCTTGAGTTGGCCGCGCGCCGCATCCTCGACAATCCTGGGCCAGGTTTCGTCGGCTTCGCCCAGCGCCACAGCGTCGGCATGTCGCGGTCCACCGTTGCGCCCCAGAGCCTCGTCGGCTTCTTCTGTGACGTGTGGGCCGCCCATCACTACCGGCACGCCCACCGAGCGAATTGCGTCAGCCATGCGGTAAGCCTTTGCGATCATGCGGGTCATGGCGCCAATTCCGACGAGTCCGATGTTTTGTTCGCGGACGAATCGAGCGATTCCGGCTTCATCCATCGGTTGGGCGTTGCCATCAATGAGCAATACTTCGTGGCCTGCAGGAGTCAATGACTGCAGCAGAAACATCCAAAGATGCGGCATGAAATTACGCGTCACCCCGTTATCGGGGTTGTAAAGCAGTATACGCATCAGTCGGTCTCCAATGAGACGCCACTCATTCGTGCCGATCGGGACAGGCTACAATCTCAGGGCTTGGTGCTTTTCGTCCTAGTCAAAGCGCAAACTCGCACGTACCGTTGATAACTACTATCATCTTGTCGATTTGGGGTCTACGCGTACCGAAATTGAACAGCAGTCGACGATAGTAAATCTGTTTCATATTGCACACTTTCGCATGTCATCGACGGTACCACCTTACAAGTAAACAACCATCAACGGTTTGCCGGAAGGCACCTGAAACGATGCTATGTGAACGGAAACGGTAATTCGTTGCCGGGGCTTCCGTTCCGATGGTCACGGCTACTCCGCACGTACGTGGTACCGATAATTCCTTTTTCATTGCTATTCGACGGCGTCGTCTCGTGCTTGAGTGCGTACGGGCTGCAGGAGTTGCGAGAGATCATCTCATCGCTGACCGCATCTGGGTACCCGTGCGAGTTGGCCGAGCATACAAAAGCGATTGGCAGCGTTCCGATTACTTATTTGATTGGTTTTCCGCAGGCAGGTGTGCCATCGAGCTGATTCTTGAGTTTTGTTGTGAAAGCGGTCTATCGAGTTGCGGTCGAACGAGGCATTCTTCTGATCTCTACCGCTTCGACCGCAGAAAGCTTCCGGTCAATGTGCGGCTCTGTTCGCGGGGCACCTGAGTGCAGCAAACAACGCTCACCAACAGCAACGCCGCAGGTAGGACAGGGGACCGCGAACAATTGTTTTGCCGTCAAGTCGCTCATCCTCATTGAAATACAATGAGGCAGGATCACGCAAAAAACTGTTCCGTTTTGGACGCTATTCGCGCCTGCCGCCGGGAATGGGTTACTTCCTTTTGCGATCCAGCTTGCAAGCAAGCCGGGAAGGCGAGCCGGTGGCGCAGCAAAATGCGCCACCGGCTTGATTTTTTCGGAGACGATCTATAGCTGCTGGTGTTGCTGTAGTTCATTTCGCTCTGCTCGAGCGGCGGGACGATCAGTACGAGCCTAGCGCTTCAATCATCAAATCCCAGAACTTGTCGAAGTCGAGCTTCGTGGCGACATTGGTGTTTGCCGGGCGGCCGGTAATTCCTTCCATGTCGCTAACCGTTGCGCCGTAGGTATACGTTCCCTTTAGTTCGACGACTACGTTTACGAACTCGCACTTCACGATGTCCGGGTTGATTACGCGGGCGACGGCGCAGGCGTCGTGAATCGGCGGCGCATCGAAATGAAAATACTTTTTGTAGGTTGACGCAAAGAAATCAATCAGGCCGACCGCCATCCGCGCGACTTCATTGTCCAGCTTGCGAATTCGATCAACGACTTCGGGCGTGGCCTTCGCCTGATGCGTCAGGTTGAGGCCGACCATCGTCAACGGCACGCCGGAACGAAAAACGATGTCCGCCGCTTCCGCATCGATCCAAATATTTGCTTCCGCGAGCGGAGTTACGTTTCCGGTCGAATTCGTTCCGCCCATCAAAACGATTTCTTCAATCTTTGGGATGATCGTTGGATCTTTGCGAATGGCCAGCGCGATGTTCGTCAGCGGAGCGGTAGGAATCAAAGTGATTTTGTCGTTGGCGTGGAGCAGGTCGATGATCAAGTCGGCGGCATGGCGCTTATCAACGGGAACCGTGGGCGCCGGAAAATTGTAACCGTCGAGTCCCGTGACACCGTGAATGTACTCTCCAGTGCTCAGTTCACGGACGAGCGGACGATCGGCTCCGGCGGCGAGCAGTGTCTTTCGGATTCCCGCGACCGTCATTACGTTGCGCGCGTTGCGGGTAACTTTTTCGAGTGTCTGATTGCCCGCGACAGTTGTCACCGCCAGCAAGTCAATCGCGGGATTAGCGTGGGCGAGGAGCAGCGCAAGCGTATCGTCGTGGCCGGGATCGCAATCAAGAATCACTTTTTTCATAAGATCTCTTTCAACGGGGAAATCGTTTCTTAGCAGAGCATCGAGTTGCGGATTCAATCATGCAGAGACGAGCGTGTCAAGAACGCGCGGATGCCGGCGGAATTGGCACTACTGCGATAGTTGCATTCGCCGCAAGCAAAATTCTCGTTTGACACAGGTTTGGCTGGAAGGCATATTTGGCGCTCTTCGCGGGCGACGAAGCTATCTCAATGCTCGGAATTGTAACCATCCTGGCCGTTTGCTATCTACTTTCCTCCAACCGGAAAGCCATTCAGGTGCGGGTTGTCTTATGGGGACTGGGACTGCAATTCCTACTCGCGGCGTTCGTGATGCGCACACACGCCGGTTTCTGGCTTCTCGATCGGGCATCGCGCGGCATTGTGTGGCTTCTCGGATTTTCCAGGGCAGGTTCGGAATTTGTTTTCGGCAAGCTGGCCGATCCCAACGGCAGCCTCGGAGTACTTTTTGCATTTCAAATTCTTCCGATCATTATTTTCATTGCCGCGCTGTTCTCCATTCTTTATTACCTGCGCGTTATTCCGGTTGTCGTCGGGCTTGGCGGCAAAATGATGTTCTGGCTGATGCGCACGAGTGGAGCGGAGTCACTAGAGGTAGTCGCGAGCATCGTGATGGATCAAACGTCCGCTCCGCTGGTGATTCGCCCATATCTCGACGGGCTGACCATGTCAGAGCTGATGACGATCATGACGGCGGGCATGGCGCATATATCCGGCGCGATGCTCGGCGCTTACGTACTGCTCGGGGCCGATGCGCGCCATTTGCTCACGGCCGTGGTGATGACCGCGCCGGGAACTATCCTCATCACGAAAATGCTGATTCCGGAAACGGGCAAGCCGGCGACCGCCGGAAATGCTGACTTCGAAGTCCGTGAAGAATACATAAATATTCTCGATGCGATTTCGCGCGGCGTGACCGATGGGCTGCACCTAGCGCTTACCGTCGGCGCGATGCTGATTGCGTTCGTCGCTCTGATCGCATTGAGTAACGGAATTCTCGGCACGATGCACACTTCGCTGCAGGCAATTTTCGGTTATCTTCTCGCGCCCGCTGCTTGGATCATTGGCATTCCGTGGCACGACGCGCGGGCGGTTGGAAGCCTTATGGCAACGAAGTTGGTGCTGAACGAATTTCTGGCGTTTGCGATGCTCGGGCCGCTTAAGGGGCAAATCGCCGAGCGCTCCTACGCGATCGCGACGTACGCCATTTGCGGCTTTGCGAATTTCGGCTCGATTGGAATTCAGATTGGGGCGATCGGCGCTCTCGCGCCCAGCCGAAAGAAAGATTTGGCGCGGTTGGGATTTCGCGCGCTGCTGGCCGCGACGCTTGCGAACTATCTGTCGGCCGCAATTGCAGGCATATTTCTTCACTGATCCGCACTTTCGCTGCTTTTCGGGTGAGGGGAGCAATTCGATATGGACGACGTCTTTTCAGCCCATCGCACGGACGATTCGATTCGCCTCGACGTTGCGCGCACCGCTGTTCTCATCGTTGACATGCTCAACGACTTTTGCAAATCGGGCGGTGCCATGGTCCTTCCTGGATGCGAGCGGCTCTTTCCTCCTCAGAAATCCGTGATTTCTGCCGCCCGTGAACGCGGGGTTCCAGTGATTTGGATTGCGGATAGTCACCGCGAAGGCCTGAGGCGCGATCGCGAATGGCTGAAGCGCGCGCCTCATTGTGTCGAGGGAACGTGGGGCGCAGAGATCGTCGAAGATCTCGCCCCGAAGAAAAACGAGATGCGTATCTTCAAGCACCGCTATTCGGGATTCTTCCAGACCGATCTCGATCTCGTTCTGAAGGATTTGGCGTGCGATCAGCTGGTGATTTTCGGAGTCGTTACTAACATCTGCGTCCGTTCAACGGTCCATGACGCGTTTTTCAATGGGTATGCAGTGGTAGTGCTGGAAGATTGCTGCGCCGCAACTGGCCCGCGCGAGCAGGCATCATCGCTTTACGACATCGCCACGCACTTTGGAGTCGTGAGCGATGCCGCATCCGTCGTTGCCGCCTTGATGAGTGGTGCCGCCGTTGCGAGCAAGGTCACCAGTTGAGGAATTGGGCAACGCGAGGCACTCTTTCGCGCCACCAATCTAACGGGGTGTGCATCCCAGATACATGATGTCCTTTTCCTCTCTTTCATTTTCGAAGGTGGCGTACGCTAGTCTCATGAGGACAGCACTTGTCACAATTTTCGTTCTTGCTCTATCGGTCGTGGCGCATGCCGACGTTTCACCAGTGCAGCTTGAGAGTTCCGTACCTTCGATCACAATCACCTACGCGGGGCAGGGAAGCGATCCTACGATTGGCGTTTACTATCGGTTCTCGGTCCGAAATAACTCGACCCATGGCGTGACGGGGTTCCATCTCTTCGAGGTCCCGGATTCCATACAAAAGGCTAATGGAAGCTTCGCTTGCGACGCTTCTTGCGTGGGCGTGGCGCTGGACGGCGACAGCGCCGATCCGATGATCAAGGCTGGCGAGTCTTTCGATATGCGTGTCCCACCGAAAGATGCGGCGCGGTTGCCGACGATCTGGATAGATGCGGCCGTCTTTGACAATTACACTTACGCAGGCGACAAAAAGATCGCTTCTCACCTTGGGCTCGCTCAGATCGCCACTCAGGCCGCCTTTGATCGCGTTAAGCCGTTACTCGACGGTATCGCGACGGATACCAGCAACTCTGACAGCGGAAAAGCCGAAGAGCTTCGAGCCGAATTGAACGCAATATCGGTGGACGTCGAACCGGAGATGGTCCAGCGATTCAATTATTGGTTCCCGAACACCCCGGACTGCGGCCACGATTTCGATCGTCTAATGCAGAACACGGCAATGGCGGCCATGCGCATAATCGAGGGCGAGCTTGATAAGTACATTTCGGGCTCCGAGGGCGCCGGAACACCCTTCTCGGCGTGGCTTGCTTCCATGAACGACTACATGCATAAGGGCCATATCGGCTGCGTCGGCTGTTCTGACCTGCCGGGTGGTGCGGCTACGGCCTCGACTGAGTTTCAGACGTGTCCCGCGCCGAGAGCGTCCGCAACCTCCCAAAAGCCGCTACAACCGAACGATTAGCTAGCCCCCACATTTCGCTCTTTCTGGCAAGCTTACGCGGGCGTTCCTAACGCTTACAATCCTCGCCGGATCAGTGCCGCTACCAACCAAGCAGAACTTGCAGGCGGGGCGAAAGAAAATCATAGTAACGGTTCTCTCATAAAAACTTAACTAGCTATTTGTCATGTACTTAGCTCGTAGTACTCGGTGGCATTCTACGTGCTGTTCTCAAATGTGGGGCATCCCCTCTGAAGCGCGAAATTGAGCGCGCGCGCGTCCCGGCCGTTGGATTGTAGGAAAGGGGCCGGGAGTTTGAAACCGCAGTAGGGAATCGGACTCTAACGAACATGAGCACGGCGACACAAAACATCCAGCCAGCGCCGCGGCCCAAATGGCGAGAGCGCCTTCAGGCTCTGAACAATATCCCGCCGCTGATGCGCATGGTATGGCAGGCGGCGCCTGCGACGGTTCTTCTCAGTGTTTTCTTCCGCGTCGTCGTCTCTCTCATTCCTCTCTCAATGCTGGCTGTGACTAAAGTCATCATCGATGCGATCCAGGTTGTTCAGTCGCATCAGGGCCCGCTGCGACCGTATTTCTGGTGGTTCGTCGGACTCGAATTCGCGCTCGCCTGTGTTGCCACCGGCGCTGGGCGCGTGCTCGATTACTGCGATGTCGCGCTTGCCGAAAAATATACGCGCTATATCAGCGTACAAATCATGGAGCATGCCTCGCGGCTAGACCTCGCGTCCTACGAAGACCCGATGTTTTACGACAAGATGGAGCGCGCCCGCGTGCAGGGCACCGACCGGCTTGGAATGATTCAGTCCACCGGGCGTCTCGTTCAACAGGCGATCACCACCGTCAGCTTGGCTGCGGGCATTTTCTTTTTCTCGCCGTGGCTCTTACTGGTTCTAGTCGTCTGCATCGTTCCTACGTTTCTCGGCGAGACTCATTTTGCGTTCCTGGGATATTCGCTCAATTTCCAACAGACACCTTCGCGACGTGAACTGGACTACCTTCGCGTTCTAGGCGGCAGCAAAGAAAGCGCCAAAGAGCTGAAGCTCTTTGGCTTGGCTCCGTTCCTTGTAGGCCGGTACTCGACGATTTCGAGCGGCCTCCAGAATCAGACGTTGGGATTGGCGAAGCGGCGGCTGATCGTTGGCTCGTTGTTGGCGATTCTTGGCACGCTTGGCTATTACGGAGCCTACGCGTACGTCGTATACGAGGCCGTTACCGGCGTGCTGCTAATCGGCGCGCTCGTTTTCCTGACGGGCGCGATCGCGGGCGCGAGTTCGAACATCCAGCTGCTCTTTTCGACTTTCTCGAGCATCGCGGATCAAGCGCTGTTCCTCACCGATCTTTTGGATTTCTTCTCGCTCACTCCAAGAGTTCAGTCGAAGCCGAACGCGCTGCCGGTGCCTCGTCCGATTCGCCAGGGATTCGAATTCAAAAATGTTTCGTTCGCTTATCCGGGCTCGAAACGGATGGTGCTGAAAAATATCAATTTTCGACTCGGGCCTTCCGAGCGCATCGCTCTCGTCGGCGAGAATGGCCAGGGCAAGACGACGATCGTCAAGCTACTCACGCGGCTTTACGACGTCACGGACGGCCAAATTCTTCTCGACGGCGTTGATCTTCGCGAATACGACCTTGAAGATTTGTGGAAAGAAACGAGCGTTATTTTTCAGGATTTCATGCGCTACGAGATGACGGCCTCGGACAACATCGCCATGGGCCGCATCGCGGATCGCGCCAACGCGACCCGAATTCAAGAGGCGGCTGTGAAGAGTCTTGCCGCGCCGATCATTCAAAGGCTTCCGAAGGGGTTCGATCAGGTTCTTGGCTGCCGTTTCGACGGCGGCGTGGATCTTTCCGGCGGCGAATGGCAGCGCATCGCCCTCGCCCGCGCCTATCTGCGCGATGCGCAACTCCTGGTCCTCGACGAACCGACCGCGGCCCTCGACGCGAAGAGTGAGCTGGAAGTCTTTGAACGCTTCGCTGAATTGACCACCGGGAAAATGGCTCTGCTCATTTCTCATCGATTCTCAACGGTTCGCATGGCGGACCGCATCGTAG
>PMAA01000197.1:0-237 GCA_003152355.1 Acidobacteriota bacterium
CGCTACCTCGGGGGCTGGGGGGACCCGGTCGTGCCAATAGTATGCGGCTTTGTGAATCGAAAGGCAGCCAAAAAGGATGCCTGAGTGGGGTGGGGAATACAGGACATAAAGGAGAAGCCCTTTATTTTTGTGCTGGGAAGGCTGGCGAGGTGTCGGTTTAGAGGCGGAAATAGAGGCCGATCATGGGTTCGGCGGTGTGGGTGAAGGTGTCGGTGGAGGTGAAGATCTTCGTCACAT
>PMAA01000197.1:302-7424 GCA_003152355.1 Acidobacteriota bacterium
GGGCAGGTGGTCGCGCCGCAGGGACTCGTGGTGTAGACCGTGGCCTGGCCGTTGGCAGGCACATCGAGGAGAAGGCCGACGCCGAGGACGCCGAAGGGGCGGAGGTTGGCGATGTGGACAGAAGGGGTCCAATCTCCCGTGATCTCATGGGCGTTGGAACTTACGGACTCGAAGTTGGTGGTGCAGCCGAACGCGGGGCAGGCTATGCCGGAAAGGTTCGTGGAGTAGTTCTGGTTGGCGCGGTTGAAGGAGTAGGTGGCTTCGAAGCCGAGGATGGGGTTGGAGATGTGGCGCACTTCGACGAGGCCGCCGGCCTGATTGGCGGGGCTCTGCTGGGTTCCGTTGCCGGTGGTGGCGCCGCTGAAGGCGCCGTAGGCGCTGAGGGAGACGCTGGTTTGGGCGACAGCGATGCTGGGAGCGAGGGTCGCGGCAAGTACGGCGGTCAGAAGGAAGAAGGACGGATGAATCGGTGCGATTCGCATGAGGGTCTCCGGAGTTAGATGCAGTGCGGAGCGGGATTCTGCCCCCGTAACCCGATTTGACGCGAATCGGGGGATTTTGTTGTCCCGGGGGGCGGCTATCGGCTGGGGCTGTGCTGCATCGGAGTGCGGGCTTCGCGCAGGAGATACCAGGAGCCCATGGCAATGCAGAGCGCGGCGAGGAGCGCGCCGCTGACGGCAAAGGTCTCGGCGGATCCGGTGAGCAGCGAAGCAAAATCGGCGTGGAAAGAAGGCTTCCAGCTTACGGGCGCGGGCAGGGCGCGGTGCGAGAATGACCAGATGAGTAGGGCCGGGACGTAGACGCAGGTGAGAGCGCGCAGAGCGCGGAACCAGAAGGCGGCGCGGCTGCGCAGGTGCAGGCGAGCGCGGCGGCGGGCTTCCCGCCACACGTGGGCAGCATCGGGAGACCGGTTGGCGGCGTTCATGCGAGAGGAATCTTCGAGGAGGGCCACGGTGACGGCACGGGTTTCAAAGCAGACGGGGCAGCTTTCCGCGTGATGCTCGAGAGCGGCAGGCCAGAAGCCGGTGCGCGCGGCGCGGGAGACGTCGGACTCGTGTTCACAGCGGAGAGGGGTCATACGAACCTCTTTTTCGGGAGGTGTTGCGCAGCGCTTCCCGGGGCCAGCAGGTGAGCGGCTTTGCGGCGCGCGCGGAAGAGCAGGATTTTGATGCTGAGGGGGCGGAGGCCGGTAGCGGCGGCGATTTCCTCGTGGTTCATGCCTTCGACGTAGGCGAGCCATAACAACTCGCGTTCACGTGGCTTGAGCTGGCGNNCGAGTTTGCGATTCATCCATCACGGGGCGCCTGCGCATGAGGTAGCGGCAATATGTCTCCTGGAGAAGGTCGTCGGCGACGTCGGGACGACGGCAGACGTGCAGGAGGTAAGCGCGGAGCGGCGGAGACGTTGCATCGTAGAGAGCACGGAAGTCCGCCTCGTCGACGGCGCCAGCGTGGGCGTCGAACATGAGGCTCGCGATGCCAGGAGTTCTTTCCATGCCTTGACGTACGTTTTCACGCCGCTCCGGGTTCCCTTCTTCAGCAAGCAGAACCGGATCAGGAGCGGGAAGGCGATTCAGTCAATCCCAGCGCGCGATAGAGGTACCAGGAAACGACGGCAGCGACTTCAAAGGCGATGCCGAGCGCGAGAGCGAGAACGCCAGGGATGACGGTGTCGGAGTCCATCGCACCCATCGTGCGCAGGAGGCAAAGAGCCCCGCCGAGGAAGATCATGACGATGCCCCAGCGGACGCAGGCGAGCATCGGGCCAAGAGGCGTCTCCTGCTCGAAGCGAATGCCGCTCAGGAACTGCTTTCCAGCGTCGGTTTGGGCATACGCAGCCATGTTTTGCGCGGAGTCGAAACGGGAGAGGAGGATGGTTTGCACATCGGCCTGGACGCGAGCCATTCTGAGCTTGCGCACCGACGAGAAGATGGTCCAGGTGATGAAACTGATGGTGCCGAACACGGCGATGAGGGCAACGACGTCGGTCTGCATGGGCTTACCTCTTTCTCAGAATTTCCCTTGCACCGAGTAATACGGAGTTGAGGGGGGATTGGTTAACAGATTGTTTTGAGGGCGATATTTCGGGGACGCGGGATGGGCATCCGGCGGCTGTGGGGTATGCTGATGCGGCGCCGGTTTCAGGAGGAGTGATGACGAGAATGCTGCGGGTATTCGCGATGGCGGCTTTGACGATGGGAGCGGGATGGGGCATCGCGCAGGCGGGTCCCGCCGTGCGGCAAGGCGACTATGTGGCTCACGATTTTCATTTCCGGTCGGGCGAGTCGCTGGCGGAAATGAAGCTGCACTACCGTACGCTGGGCGCGCCGCATCGCGATGCGCAGGGGCGCGTGGACAATGCGGTGCTGATCATGCACGGGACGGGCGGGACGGGAGCGCAGTTTTTGGCACCGTATTTTGCCGGCGTGCTGTTCGGGCCGGGGCAGTTGCTGGATGCGTCAAAGTACTACATCGTGCTGCCGGACGACATTGGTCACGGCGGGTCGGCGAAGCCGAGCGACGGGATGCATGCGCATTTTCCGCACTACGACTACGACGATATGGTGGCGGCGGAGCATCTGCAGATGACCGACGGTCTGCACGTCGATCATCTGCGGCTGATTCTGGGGACGTCGATGGGGTGCATGCACTCGTGGGTATGGGGCGAGACGTATCCGGGGTTCAGCGATGCGCTGATGCCACTGGCGTGCCTGCCGGTACAGATTGCCGGGCGGAACCGAATGATGCGGAAGATGGCGATGGAAGGGATCACCGGGGATCCGGCGTGGAAGGGCGGCGACTATACGACACAGCCGCCGGGACTCCGGATTGCGCTGGAGATGCTGCTGATCATGGGATCGAGCCCGTTGCAGATGCAGGAGCACGAGCCGACGCGGGACGAAGCCGACGCGTATCTGGAGAATTTTCTGAATTCGCATTTTGCGACGACGGATGCGAACGACTTTCTCTATGCGTTCAACTCATCGCGCAACTACGATCCTTCGGCGAAGCTGGAGACGATTACGGTGCCCGTGATGGCGGTGAATTCGGGGGACGACTTTATCAATCCGCCGGAGCTCAACATCATGCCGGCGATGATCAAAAGAGTGCCGCGTGGCAAATATGTGCTGCTACCGATCACCGAGCAGACGCGGGGGCACGGAACGCACACGATGGCGGCGATCTGGCAGGGCTACCTGGCGGAACTGCTGCAGGAATCGGCGCGGTAAGGGCAGGCTTGGCCTTGAGGATTCACCACAGAGGGAACGGAGAGCACAGAGAAAGGCTTTTTCGGGAGTGGGGCCTTCGATGAGGCCGGCCTCCATTTCTTTTTCAGCCGCTTACACGGCACGACTGAAACAGTTTGCGGGGAAGAGTCAGCGAACGAAAAGAAAACATTCCTCGGAGGCTAAAGCCGGACTCACGTTGCGGCCCTCACGGCGCAGCTGAAGCTGTGCCCCTTAAAAACGGGGACGCCAGAGATTTCTGGACCATGCGCGACGCGTCAATTCACGGTAAGGGTTAAGGTGGTGCCGGCCGTGAGGCTCGCGGTTGTCGTGTCAGTGCCGACAAGCGTAAGCGAATAGCTACCGGCGGCGACGTCGGTGCTCGTCGATGTGGTCGTGGAGCCGGAACTGCTGCCGCATCCGGCGGCGAAGCCGAGCATTGCGACGAGGACCAGGCAGCTCAGGACGGACCAGGCTTTCCTCGATTTTCTGAACCCTAGGAACAGAATGCCAACGAGGGCCGCGACGCTGATGGGGATGGATTTGCGCAGCGGCGGTTGATGGTCGCGAGAAGAGGCGGCGCGGGTGGCGCTGCCGCGAGCGAAGGAGTGCGCACCCGAGACACCGCTGCATGCGCTCTGAGAGGTGTAGATGGTGAGCGTAGCGGTGGCTGTCGCTCCCGCCGTGACCGCAGCGTTGTTGATCGCGTAACAGCCGTAGGTATTGAGCGAAGTGCTGGTGGAGGTGAGCGAGAAGCTCACGGTCCCGGCGTACGAATTTACGGAGACGACGCTGACAGTGGAGGTGCCGGAATTCCCCTGGGTGACGGCTACATTTGTGGCGGAGAGCGTGAAGGATCCGCCGGACGTGCCGCCGCCACCACCGCCTCCGGAGCTCCCGGTCCACGCGTTCATCAGATTATTGAAGTCGACCGAGCCGAGGCCGGTGGCCTCGTCGTAGCCGGAAGTGGCGAGGTACTCCGATGCGCCCGCAGAAGAGCAATAGGTGGAACCCGCCGTGCACTGATTGCCGCCGCTGGCGATGTCGTGAAAGGCAGAGGCATAGGTGGAGGAGTTAGCGGCGAGCGAGTAAAGGGTGCTGCTGGCAACGCCCTGGCCGGTGGAATTCTGTTTCTGGTTGATGATGGCGATCATGCCAGCAAAGATCGGCGTGGCGAAGCTGGTGCCGCCGTATTCGTTGGCGGTGCAGGTGGTTTGGTCGGCGCAAACGTAGAAAGTGAAATTCGCGTTTGCGGAGACGTCCGGGCCGTTGCGATAGGTCGTGGAGCCTTTGTTGCTTGAATTGATCACGCCCGCGGTCTGTTGGTAGGACGGAATCAAAATGTCGTCCTTGGCATAGTAGCCGCCACCACCATCAACCCAAGCGGTTTCCGAACTCCAGGGGCCGGCCGCGCTGCTGGTATCCAAGTCGGTGCCGCCGACACAGATGACGTGGGCATCTTCCGAGGGGTATGTGCTCGTCGTCCAGTCGCCACTATCGCCGGCGGCTTGAAAGAAGCTCTGGCCCTGCGTGGCCATCTTCTCGAAATACGGATCGTCGGTGCTGGGATCCGCCGGGGTCCAGGTCCACGAAGAGCTTAATTGCAAAGGCAGCGGAGAATCGGAAGACATAGCGCCGAGAATGGCCGTGTCTGAGCCACCCACGTACACGTATACGGTGGTCACACCAGGAGCCATGCCGGCCGCCTGAGTGATGTCGATCGTCTGCTCGGTGTCGTCGCAGCCACTCTTATCGAGGCAGGACAAGCTGGTGCCATCGGTGGAAATACCTGTGACCGCCGCCGTCCTGGTTTGCTTGGCGTTGGTGTAATAGGTGTTCACATCGGCTATGTCAAATCCGTAGTATTCGAGCAATCCGATGTTCTGGCCGGAGCCGGTGAGAGAGCCGGTTCCGTAGTAAGCCGCGCGCATGTCGCTGCCGAGAAAAGAGGCCGACGGGCCGGAGCCGGTAGTGGCATTGCGCTTCACGCTCAAATCCCGGTGATGGTAGAGCGGATGCGGAGTCGAGAAGTTGTCCAAACCCGAGATGTGCCAGAGCTGGAATGGCAAGTCGACGGTGGGCTCGCGGTCCGGAGCATAAAATGTGCGGTCTTCGGTCGGGTGCTGGTAGACATTCATGGTCACGTGGAACGCGGATTCAATAGTTGCGACCGAACCGGTGACTTGAACCTGCATCGCATCGCGGGAGCCGCCGACAACGGAGAGGCCGTGGGTTTTCGCGAATTGAACCAGAGCGTCATAATTCTCCTGGCTCGGGCCGAATCTTGCGGTGAATTCCTGCACGGTAAGGAACTGCCGGTAAAAGGGGCTTGAAGGATCGTAGAGTTCTCGCAAGAAATTATCCAATTCAGATTGATTGCGGATCGGCAGAACGACGTCGAGGCGCAGGGATTGTGTTGCCGGGAGTTTCTTGACGAACGGCGCCTGTCCGTTGAGAGTGGCTTCACGGACATGACGCGTCATCAAGGACTGTGATTGCGCTTGGCAGACGAAATTTACGCCTGTCAACATCGCGACGATCGTGAACAAAAATAGAGTTAGTCTTCGGATCACGATTTCTCCTTTGGTGGGAATTCCCGTTTCAATTTCGGCCGATCGTTCATTCGGAGTTTCCGATTTGGATAGGCTGGTGGGAAGCGATGATAGGACAGGTATATGAAGTTTCAAATATAAAATTCGGAATGTTTCTAGTTATGTAGCACATGGTAGTACTAAGCGTGGGATTGTGGAGTGAGGCGAGGGGAAAGCACTACGGACGGCTCAGGGGCCTCGGGAATGAGCCTCCGAGCGTGGCGCATGAAGTTCCGGGAGGCGGGGGCCTCGCGTCGCGCATTCTAGCGCGGATTTTTGTTGGAGTATCTGGGCGGAAAAACGCCGGCAAGATGCCGGCGCTACGAGGGGATTGATCGGCGCAGCGTTACAGGAGTGCGAGCGCTTGGGTGTCGGCGGACGGGTCGTCACCGAAGGTCTCTAGCCAGTGGACGTTCGGTTCCTTGCGAAACCAGGTTAGCTGGCGTTTTGCGAATTGGCGCGTGGCTTTTTGAATTTCGAGAATTGTTTCTTCCAGTTTCAATTCCGCGGGATCGCGTTTCAATTCGCCGGAGTAGCGGGCAAGGATTTCGCGATAGCCGATGAAGGTGAATGGCTTGGCTTCAGGCGGGACGCCGGCGTGCAGGAGTTCGCGGACTTCGGCGGGCCAGCCAGCGTCGAACATTTCGTGGACGCGCTTCTCAATGCGGGCGTAGAGCGCGGCGCGGGGCGGATGCAGGCCGATTTTTACCGGCGCGAAACCTTCCAGCGGGGCGCGGCCTTGCGCGTGAATTTCTCCGACGGGTTTTTTCGCCAGGAATCGCATTTCAAGGGCGCGAATGATTTTTTGCGTGTCGCGCTCGCCGATGCGTGCGGCGGTACCGGGATCGAGACGCAGAAGCATGCGATGGAGATGCTCGGCGCCGCTGCGCTTGGCGGAGTGGCGCAGGCGGGCGCGCAATTCCTCGGATCGGGCGGGCGCATCGGCGAGGCCTTCGAGAAGCGCGCGGAGATAGAGACCCGTGCCCGCGGTGACGATGGGAACCCGTCCACGCGCGTGAATATCGCGCAGGAATTCCTCGGCGCGGTGGCGGTAATCGCCGGCGGTGAAAACGTCAGCGGGCTCGACGATATCCATCATCCAGTGCGGAATGCCCTGGCGCTCGGATTCTGAGACTTTCGCGGTACCAATATCGAAGCGGCGATAGACCTGCGTCGAATCGCAAACGACGATTTCGCCGCCGAGTTTTTGCGCGAGCCGAATTCCGAGCGCGGACTTCCCGGAAGCCGTGGGGCCGAGAATTACCACCAGACGTCCCGGAACGCTCATCCCCGAAAATTCCAGTA
>PMAA01000197.1:7489-15622 GCA_003152355.1 Acidobacteriota bacterium
TTGCCGGACGTGCGCGTGAGCGAGGGATCGGGCATCGGTACGTTGCCGTCCTTCATGATCTTGAATTGAATTACGACCATGCCCTTGTCGCCAAGGCGCGCGGATTCCGGAATGATGGCGTACCAATTTCGCTGGACCGTGGCGAGCAGCCTGCGAAGGTAATCATTGAAATCCACGCCCTGCGTGTCCGTCAGGATTTGAACGTTGTTGCCGAGCCGACCGCCGCCACCGCCGCCTCCTCCACCGCCTCCGCCACCTCCTCCGGGAATGCGGCTTTCCGAGCCAAGTTGTGACCCGCCGCCGCCGTTTTGAATCGCGTCGTGCACGGAATTTTCGAGGGCGCGGCCGGGGGACATATTGGGAATCGAGAGATTCGGTTTGCCGAGTTGCGGCTGGGTGGTCGCTGGCTGAATGGGCTGAAGGGGCGTATCGTTTGCCACCGGCTGGGTTGGCGTGGGCTTCGGTTGTGGCGATGACGGCAACTCAGTGACGGGCGGCGTGGGCGTTGGCTTCGCAACGACCGGGCCGGGCGCCGGCGATGGCAGCGGCGGCGCAACGCGATTGAGAGTCTTGGGGCTGATGCCAATGCCCGGGCCGGGGCGGCCGGGAGCTTTATGAGGCGTTAGATTCGCGTCCGACGGCAGGTAGGTGATCATGCCGAGCTGTTGCCGCGCGCTGGCAATTTCCGCGTCCGTGGGAACGTGCTTGAAAAATTCCGGCGATGAGAGTGCGAGAATGATGAGCGCAACGTGAACGCCGACGGAAAACATGCGCGAGAAATTGTTCCATTTGGCGTCACGCTCTTCGTGCGGATCGATGAGGAGATTGACCTCGCCCGTGGTCATGACGTCGGGGTCAATGACGTCGAGGCGATCGGCGGTGAGCGCGGGGAGCTCTTCAAGCTTGTCACGATCTGCCTGCGTGGGACGCTCGACGAGGGCCGGCACGACGGTGCGATCGTCGAGCGCGGTTTCGATTCGGCGCGCCGCGCCATTGCCGCCGCGAGGGTCAACGTGCCAGCCGCGCTGAATCAGCGAGCGGCCGACAATTACGTCGAAGGGCACGTGATCGGGGATGTTGGATGTTGCGTCGAGCTGCTTGATGGGGAGATCGCGGGGCACAAAGGTGCGCTCGTCGAGCGTGGAGGAAAGACGGCGCGGAACGGCCTTGTCTTCGCCCGGCTTGAACGGGCGGACATCCACCGGAACCAATGTGCGGGGGATCATCGAGAACCTTGAGGTGCGAAGGTACCGAGTTGGACGCGGCGGGCGTGTTCGAGGATGCCCGTCATGACGCGGTCGGCGAGATCGAGGGCGCGGCGTGCGGCGGCGCCGTCCACGCGGGGCTGGCGGCGCGTGCGGACCGATTCTAGAAAGGCGCGCAGCTCGGCGCGCAGCGGTTCTTCTGGCTCCGCCGGCAATTTTTCAAAGTTCACTTGTGGCTCGGCTTCATGCGTGAGGCCGACGCCGGGCTGGACGCGAACGCGCAGGACGTCCTGGCGCGTGAAATCGAGGGAGATGTATTCGTGCTCCTGGAAGAAGCGCATCTTGCGGACTTTTTCTGTGGAGACGCGGCTGGCCGTGAGATTGGCGACGGCGCCCGAAGCGAATTCGATGCGCGCGTGCGCGATGTCCACTTTGTCGGTCATCACGGGGATGCCGACGGCGCGGAGATCGGTGACCGGCGAATCGAGGAAGGCGAGGAGGATATCGAGATCGTGGATCATCAGGTCGTAGACGACGTCGACATCGAGGCTGCGCGGCGAGAAGACGCCCAGGCGATGAATTTCGAAGAAGAGCGGGCGCGTGACGATTTTTTCCGCGGCGACGATGGCGGGATTGAAGCGCTCGAGATGTCCGACTTGCAGGATGCGGCCGCCACGCTCGGCCGCGGCGATCAACGCGTCGGCCTCTTCAAGCGAGGCGGCGATAGGCTTTTCGACGAGGAGATCGATTCTCCGCTCGAGAACGCGGGTGCCGATGCGAGCGTGCTCGATTGTTGGGACGGCGAGGCTCACTGCGTCCACATTTCCGGCTAGCGCGGAAATATCCGGGAGCGCTTGCGTACCGAATTCGGCGGCTACGGCTTTGGCGCGATCCGCGTTGATATCCACAATTCCGGCGAGCGTGACTCCCGGCATTTCGCGGTAGACGCGGACGTGATTGCGGCCGAAATCGCCGACGCCGACGACGGCTACGCGGATGGGCTTCTCCGTCATTTCGCCGGCCTCGCTGTGGAGATCGGCGGAACTCCGGGCGCGAATGCCTGAATGGCGATACCGGCTTCGTCAGCGGAGATGATTAGGCGGTCGCGATCGAAGAGAAGCGTCTTGCCCGCGTCGAGAGCGAGCGCGGTTGCGTTCGAGCGCTGCATGACTTCGATTGTTCGCAGGCCGACTACGGGAACATCGAAGCGCATGTCTTGCGTGGGCTTGCTCACTTTGACGACGACAATACGCTGGCCGCTGGTGATTCGCGCGGCGCGCTCGATGGTTTCGTCGGTGCCTTCCATCGCTTCGATGGCAACGCAGGCGCGATCGCGAACGACGACGGTCTGGCCGAGATCGAGCGCGGCGATTTGCTGCGCGACGTGGCGGCCATAGGTAATGTCGGCAGATTCGGATTGATCGGGCGAGCGGCGCGTCAAAATTCCTTCGGCGGGCAAGAGCGTGCCGAGAAATTTCGTCGAGTCCACAAGTTCGATGCCTTCGTCATGCAGGACTCGGGCGACGGCGCCAATGAGCGAATCCGTGTTTTTTACCGGGAGCGAGAGGAGCAGCTTGGCGAGTTTCCAATCCGGGCGAATGGCGCTGAAAATTTTGTTGTGCTTCACCTGCCCGGCCATCACGGCGTGCTGCACACCTTCCTGATGCAGCAATTCGATTGTGCGGCTGAGCTCGCCGAGGCTGACCCAGTGCAAGCGGCCGGCGCGTTGCGCGAGTTCGGGCGAGGCTTCTTCTTTAATGGCGATGACGGCCATGTCAATGCCGCGGCTGCGCGCGCCCTCGAGAACGAGAAACGGAAAATCGCCGTTGCCTGCGATGAGGCCCCAGTTCGTCGCGACAGCCGTCTCTGGATTTGCCGGCATATTCCTACTTGATGACTCCGTTTTTTGCGGACCCGATGAATTCTATTAGGTATTGGACGTCCGGCGAAGCCGAGAGGGTTTCGCGCATCTTTTCGATGGCTTGCGTCGTGTTCAGATTGGAGCGCAGGAAGAAACGGAAAGCCTGTTCGAGAGAATCGAGGCGCTCGCGAGTGAAACCGGCGCGTTCGAGGCCGATGGTGTTGAGGCCGTAGCAGCGCGTTTCGCGGGGCGCGACAATTTTCGCGAAGGGAAGCACATCCTGGGTGATCACGGTGTACGCGCCGACGTACGCATGGCGGCCGATGCGGCAGAATTGCTGCACGGGAGAAAAAGCGCCGACGGTGGCGTGATCGTCCACGATGACGTGGCCAGCGAGCGTCGCGCCATTCACGAAAATCGTATGGCTGCCGACCTGGCTATCGTGGCCGATGTGCGCGTAGGACATGATTAGATTGTGATCGCCCACGCGGGTGACGCTGCCGCCCTTCACGGTGCCGCGGCTGACGGTGCAAAATTCGCGAAAGGTGTTGTCGTCGCCGACTTCGAGCGAGACGCGCTGGCCGGCATAGGTGAGGTCCTGCGGATCGCCACCGACCACGGCAAAGGGATACAGGCGATTATTTTTTCCGAGGCGCGACGGGCCTTCGACGACGGCGTGATGATCGAGGACGCAGCCGTCGCCGAGCTCGACCTCGTCGCCGACGACGGCGAACGCGCCGATGCGGACTCCGGCGCCGAGCCGCACGCGCGGAGAAACGACGGCATGGGGGTGAATTTCGATCACGGTTATTTCTGAGCTGTTACCGGCACGGGGGCAGCCGCGACTGGCTCGCGGTCCACCATCAGGCACGACAGCACCGCTTCGGCCGCGGTCTCGCCGTTCACTTTCGCAATTCCTTTAACCTGGCAGAAATTCGAGCGCGACTTCAAAACCGTGACTTCCACGATCAATTGATCGCCGGGAACGACGGGCCGGCGGAACCGCACGCTTTCGATGGCCGCGAGAAATGGCAGCTTTCCCTCGGCACCCTCAACTTCCTGAAGCAAGAGCACGGCGGCCGCCTGCGCAATGGACTCGATGATCAGGACGCCCGGCATGATCGGCTGCGACGGGAAATGGCCGACGAAGTAGTCTTCGTTGATGGTGACGTTTTTCACGCCGACGATGCGCTTCTTCGGCTCCATTTCCAGGATGGCGTCCACCATCAGGAAAGGATAGCGGTGCGGGAGAATTCTCTGGATGGCGTTGGTGTCGAGGATCATCGTGTTCCTCAGCGTGGATGCCGTGCCGGAAAATGGTTATGCACAATCCTCTAATTCTATACGAAAGGCCGTCCGGGCGAAACGATGGTCGAAGCCGGCGAATCGGGAAACGTCCGGTGTGCTGTCTGCGGATGAATGAACGATTTCGCTCGCGGAACTTGGGCGCGGGGGTACCATTTCGGTTGTCCACAGGTCAAAACCATCGATACTGGCCTTGATGTGGTGTGACGCGGGTGGAGAGGATCAAATCGATGGGGACACTCTGGCAAGACATGCGGTATGGGCTGCGGTCGCTTCGGAAGGCGCCGGGGTTCACGCTGGTGGCTGTATTGACGCTGGCCTTGGGAATTGGAGCGAACACGGCGATATTTACCGTGGTGAATGCCGTGCTGTTGCGGCCGCTCGCGTTCCAGGATCCGTCGCGAGTGGTGATGGTGCGGGAGAAGAGCCCGTACCCGACATTTTCGACCTCTTACGAAAATTACAAGGATTGGCGCGACCAGAGCCATTCCTTCGAATCCATGCAGGCGTCGTGCCTCGCGGGCATGGCGCTGACCGGCATGGGCGAGCCGGAATTGCTTACCGCGCGTTATACGACGGCCGGCTTCTTTCCGCTGCTCGGCGTCACTCCAATCGCGGGCCGAAATTTTCTGCCGGAAGAGGACCGCGCCGAGGGCGCACCCGTGGCGATCATCAGTTACGCGCTTTGGCAGCGCCGATTCGGCGGCTCGAAAGATTGGCTCGGGAAGCCAATTGAACTCAGTTCAAAGCCCTACACGCTGATCGGAGTCCTTCCGCCCAGCTTTCAATTTCTCCAGCCTGCGGATGTCTTCGTTCCGTTTGAGCCGTGGGCGAAAACCCTGCCCGATGACCGCAACTGGCATCCGGGAATTTTCGCGGTGGCGCGGCTGAACCGGGGCGCGAGCATTCAGCAGGCGGACGCGGAGATGAAAGGAATCACGGCGCGGCTCGAGAAGCAGTATCCGGAATTCAACACGGGAATCAGCGCGGACGTGGTGACGTTGCAGGAGCAGGTGGTGCAGAACGTGAGGCCGGCGCTCGTCGTGCTGCTGTGCGCGGTCGGATTTATTTTGCTGATCGCGTGCGCGAACGTGGCGAATTTGCTGCTGGCACGCGCGGCGTCGCGGACGAAGGAAATCGCGATACGGACGGCGCTTGGAGCGAGCCGCCTGCGCATCGTGCGCCAGCTTCTTACGGAGAGCATTGTGATCGGCGTCCTCGGCGGCGGAATCGGACTCTGGATCGCGAGCCTGTCGCTCGATCCTGTGCTGCGGCTCTCGGCGGGCGCGCTGCCGGATGTCAGCGGAATTCATATCGATCGTTGGGTGCTGGCGTTCACGATTGCGGCGTCGTTGCTGACTGGTATTTTGTTCGGGCTGCTGCCGGCGCTGCGAACCGCGAAGCTCGACATTCGCGACACGCTAAATGAGAGCGGACGGAGCGCCACGGGCGGAGCGGCAAATCATCGCCTGCGTTCGGCTCTCGTGATTTCGGAATTTGCAATTGCGATGCTGCTGCTCGTTGGCGCGGGACTTTTGCTGCGCAGCTTTGAACGGATGCAAACTGCGGCGGCGGGATTCACGCCCGATCATCTTCTAGTCGCGGATGTTCCGCTCTCGAAGAACGCGTATCCGAAGCCGGAGCAGCGCTACGCGTTTTTCGATCATTTGCTCGAGAGCGCCCGCGCGATTCCGGGAGTTCGTTCGGCGGGAGCCGCGTCGTTTCTGCCGATGAGCGGGAACGGATCGCTGATTCATTTCAATATTTACGGCCGGCCGCCCAAGAGCCCGCACGAATACATCGCCGCAGGCTACCGGACGATCTCCGAGGATTATTTGGAGACGCTCGGCGTACCGCTGATGGCCGGACGAACAATCAAGCGCGCGGATGATGAGAAAGCAGCGGCGGTCGTGGTGGTGAACACGTCGTTCGCGAAAGAATATTTTGGCAGCGAATCGCCGCTTGGAAAACGCATGCAGATTGGCGCGACGCCGGATCCGTCGGTTCCATGGATGGAGATCGTCGGAGTGGTGGGCGACGTGCGGCGAGGCCTGGCGACGGAGCCGCAAGCGGAAATGTATTTGCCGTATAAGCAAGCCGATGCGGTGCTGCCGGTGTTTACGCTTTCGATTGTTTTGCGAACGGGCGTAGATCCGGCGACGGAGGCTTCGGCCTTGCGCAGCGTGCTCGGCGGGATCGACAAGAATCAGCCGCTGGTGAAAGTGCGCACGATGGAAGACAACATGACGGCTTCGGCCGCGCAGCCGCGCTTTCGTACGTGGCTCCTCGGACTCTTCGCTCTGCTCGCGTTGTTGCTTTCGACGATTGGGATTTACGGCGTGATTTCGTACTCCGTCACGCAGCGGATTCATGAAATCGGAATTCGGATTGCGTTGGGCGCACAGCCGGAGGAAGTATTTCGTTTAGTGACGGGCGAAGGGCTGCGGTTGGCGCTCATCGGTGTGGCGGCGGGATTCGCGGCATCGCTCGCCTTGACGCGAGTGTTGCACAGTTTTCTTTATGAAATCAGCGCGATTGATCCAATTACGTACGTGACCGTTGCCGCACTGCTCGTGGCGGTGGGACTTCTCGCGTCGTTTCTGCCGGCGCGGCGCGCGACGAGAGTTGATCCGTTGGTCGCGCTGCGGCACGAGTAATGCGGCGAGATTACGGCTTATTGGGCGCATTTAGGCTCAACGGGGAGCGAACGCGATCATATTACGGGCACGGTATCTTCAGCGAAGAGTGCTGTCGGAACGTGCCGGACGAAAGGCGGTCCGGCGCTACATTTCGACGGTGAGATTGCGGCTTATCGGCGCAATTTAGGCTCGTCGGCGGGCACGCGCGATCACATTTCGGCGGCGTGATGCGAGGCTAAGCTGGTAGCATACCGAGCGCCATGACGTGTTCGAAAATTCCTGCATCATCTCTGCGTGCGCTTCTCGAATACACTCGCGGGCAGGAGCGCGCGATTTTGCGATTGCTGCGCGAACTCGTCGAAATCGAATCGCCTAGCGACGATAAAGCCGCGGTGGACCGTTGCGGGGCGCGAGTGGCGAAGGAGTGGCGGAAGCGCGGCGCCGAGGTGCGTATATCGCGGAATGCGAAGCGCGGGAATATTGTTCGCGCTGAAATCTCGCCTGCCTCGCACGCGCATGTCCACCACGCACATGCCAAGGGGCGCGGGCAAACCATGATTCTCGGGCATCTTGACACTGTCTATCCCATCGGCACGATTGCGAAAATGCCGTTTCGCATTTCGGGCGGGCGCGCGTGGGGGCCGGCTACGTTCGACATGAAGGGCGGGTTGGTGCTGGCGCTTTTCGCTGTTGACGCGCTGAGGGCGGCGCGTGTGCCGTTTGAGCGGAAGTTGGTGTTTCTTTGGACTGGCGATGAAGAAATTGGGAGTCACGCATCGCGGCGCGCGATTGCTGCCGAGGCGCGGCGGAGTGACGCCGTGCTGGTCCTCGAGCCGCCGTATGGGATTGAAGGGCGCGCGAAAACGCGGCGCAAAGGAATCGGCGAACTCGTAATTGAAATTCATGGGCGCGCCGCGCATGCGGGTATCAATCCTGAAGAAGCCGTGAATGCGGCGCATGAGTTGGCGTTTCAGATGGCGCGGCTGATCAAGATGAATGATCCACGGCGCGGAATTACGGTTCAGGTGAACGTGATTTCGAGCGGCACTGCGGCGAATGTGGTTCCTGATTTTGCGCGCGCTGAAGTGGACGTCCGGTTCTCGCATGCCGCCGACGCGAAGTC
>PMAA01000229.1 GCA_003152355.1 Acidobacteriota bacterium
GGATGGAAGCCAGCGGGCATGCCCGTTGGTTCGAACGACTCGTGGCTGAGTTGCAGTTTGAATTGTGGATTGGAGACCCATCTGAAGCAAGCTAAGGCGGAGCACGCAAAGCTGCAATAGTGCCCGCGGAACTTCAAGAAGCTCGGTACCTATTGCTACGCTGGGCGGTTGTCTCTATATTCCTTATGGTCTTTGGTTGCCCAGATAGAACGACGAGAATCGCATGATCGGTCCTGCGGGAGACGAACTCATCATCGGCGTTGATATTGGCGGGACGAAAGTAGCGGCCGGGCTGGTTGACGCTTCGGGCGGGATCCAGCGGCAGGTGAGAACCCCGATGGTATCCGACGGAAATGCGGAAGCCGGGCTGGCCGCGGTGCGGAGTGCCATCGACGCATTGCTGGATGGCGAACGGACCGACGTCCCCAAGATACGCGGCATTGGGATCTGCGCCCCAGGACCGCTAGATCCTTCGACCGGCACAATCATCAATCCTCCCAACGTTCCGTGCTGGCGCAATTTTCCACTATCCCGTGAGATCCAAAACAAATACGGCGTCAAAGTCACAATCGACAATGACGCCAACGCCGCAGCTCTTGCTGAAGCCCGGTGGGGGGCTGGCCGGGGATATCGCGATATCTTCTATGTCACGGTGGGAACCGGCATCGGTACCGGCATTGTTTTCGACGGTCGCATTTATCACGGTCGCACGGGCGCAGCGGGGGAAGGTGGCCATAACACTATTGATTTCCGCGGTCCCCGTTGCGGCTGCGGAAAACGGGGATGCATTGAAGCTTTTGCCTGCGGCCCAGCGATCGCCAGCCGGGCTCGCACCAAGCTCATGGAACACACAGCTGGGGGAGTCACGCTGTTAGAACTGGCCGGCGGAAACATCGACAAAGTCACCACCGAGATGGTGGGGCGGGCTTGTGCTGCCGGCGATCCGGTAGCGAAGGAAACCATGGAGGAGACGGTGGAGTTTCTGTCGATCTGGGTGGGTAACATGATTGACCTGCTCGATCCGGATGTGATCATTGTTGGTGGCGGAGTGTCCGGAATGTTGACTCCATTCTTTGCCGACATTGGCAAGCGGTTGCCGAGGTGGTGCGTCAATTCCCGAGCTCAGCAGATCCCACTGGTGAAAGCACGCTACGGCGCCGACGCTGGAATTGCTGGCGGTGCTGCTCTGTGCGCCGGAGAGTGAGGTAGGACCGCGCGGTCTCAAGGGGCCGTGACCGCTGGCTGAAAAGCCTCCGTCAGCGATGTAATTGTCAGCGCGCTCTTCAGTTGCTCCAGCGTGCTGGAAGTATTGAGCGAGATCGTGACCGGCTCACCGGGTAGCAGATCAAAGTAATTGTCGGACATCTGAACATCCAGATCGCCAAGCGCAACGTAGACGTTCCTCGCCAAGCCCGCGGTGCGCAAGGTCATGCTGTACCCTCCATCCATTTTGGTAAGGCTGCTCTCGATCTTGGGCGCAACCGGCAATTCCAAGTTGTGCGTTACATCGAAGAATATTAGGTTACGAGATAGGGGCTTTCCAGCGACTTGCAGGTCAAACGCCAGAAAGCTTTTCCGCGGGTCGTTTTTCGCCGAGAGAGCTGCCCTATCGACGCTGAAATAAATCGCACTTGATTGCGCCGGGATTTGAACATCTTTGGTTTGATCGAGCAAGACGTTGCCGGAGAAATCGAGCAATCGCATGTGGATCGTCCCCGAAAGCGGCTGGAGCTTGTCCGATACGACGTATACGTCCACCTCATCGTCGTGCAAAAAGGGTGAGATCAGCACATCGTCGTAGAAGCGGCGGGCATAGTAATGTAGGGCCTTCCAACGCCCGAAGTAATCGATGCTGGCCCAGGAAGCCACCGGCCAGCAGTCGTTCAACTGCCAGTAAATTGAACCCATCGTGCGCGGCCGCTGCCTGCGCAGGTGCTCGGCGCCAATCTTGATAATCTCTGCTTGTTGCACCTGGCTCAGATAAACGAAGGAAGCGAAATCCTTGGGCTCGCGGTACTCGCGCAGCATATAAGTGAGGATGCGTTCATTTCCGCCCTTGTTTTTTTGGTGCGCCTGCAAGACCGTGGAGCGAATATCGAAGTCTCCAGGCTGGTTGGCAAACGTGCGGATGGTGCGCATCTCGGGAAAGGATTGAAATCCGTATTCCGACATGAAGCGCGGAAATTGCTTGGTATAGTCTTGCGCTGGCGCCTGCTGGTGCCAGACTGCCCAGTAGTGCATATCGCCGTTGTGCTGGTTGTCGGGAATTTCTTCGAAGTCGGCGCTGGGAGAACTGGGCGTGTAGGGCGTGGGATCAGCATATTGCGAGACCGTGCTCTTGAGAATGTCGGCGAACATAATCACGTAATCCTGCCAGACACGGTCGCGCGTATCGGGCGAGATGGATGCTTTGAATTCCTGACGGTCGCCCCAGTGCCACCATCCGGTTTCCACCTCGTTGTTGCCGCACCAGATCACTATGCTCGGATGATCGCGCAGTCGTTTGATCTGGTCGATGGCCTCTTGCCGGACGTTTTCCTGAAAAGCGACGTCGCCGGGAATCATGTCCCCGCCGAACATGAATTCCTGCCACACCATGATCCCCAGTTCATCGCAGATATCGTAAAAATCATCCGTCTCGTAGATGCCGCCGCCCCACTCGCGCACCATGTTCATGTGCGCGTCGCGCGCTGACTGCAGAATTTGGCGGTGAATTTCCGGCGTGGCACGGTTCGGAAAGCTGTCGAACGGAATCACGTCCGCGCCTTTGGCGAAGATAGGAATGCCGTTCACGACGAACGCGAAGCTCTTCCCCGTTTTTGTAACTTCGCGGCGAAGCTCGATCGATCGAAGCCCCGTATTCAACGTCCCTTGTGCCGCGTTATCACGTGCGATCCGAACGGTGTATGAGAAGCGATAGCGATCTTGGGCTCCATACCCAACCGGGTACCACAGTTTGGGATTTGCGATGTGAATCGGTACGCTGACGTGATTGACGCCCGGATCGATTTGCACAGCCTGCCGGATGGGCGCAACCGGCGCGCCCGAAAGTTCGGCATAAGTGATCTCGACCGTCGCCACCGTGCTTCGACTCGCCTGAATTTCGAGTTCGGCGGAGAGCGCAGCAGCGTCCTTATCCACTCGTTGCTGCTGAATATGAAAATTTTCGACGTGGAACGCGTCCCACGTCTCGATGCGAATCGGCTGCCAGATTCCTTCGGTCACGTAGCGCGGGCCCCAGTCCCAGCCGAATTGATAGTCAGCCTTCCGGGTGTAAGGCGCGGTGGCGACGTTTTCTTCGTTTCCGGTGTTGTGCGACGTAACGGACGGCAACTGATATGGAAGGGCTTTCACCTTCGGGATCATTAATTCGACGGGCGAATGGAACACCACACGCAGCGTATTCGGTCCCGCTTTCAGCAAGCCTTTCGCCGGCAATCGCCAGCGGCGGAACATATTGTCAGTGTGAAGGACGGCCTGATCGTTCACATACACGTCGGCGAATGTGTCGAGCCCCTCGAAAACCAAATCGACGTGTTCGTGCGAAATCATCGCCGCATCGGCATCAAAAGTGGTCCGATACTCCCAATCCGTGAGGCCAATCCACTGAAGGCGCGTGTCGTTATCCCGGTAGAACGGATCGGGAATCAAATTGTCGTGCAGCAGATCCGTCTGGACCACGCCCGGCACTTGGGCGGGATGCCATTCTTTGAGCTCCGCGCGATCGGTGGCGCTGGCAGCTCGGAACTCCCACTTCGCGTCGAGCACGCGGGATGTTGATTGTCCGAATGCAGCGGCAGGAATTGCGAGGATTCCAGCAGGAATTGCCATCATGGCGGCTGCGAATCCGAGCGAGCAAAATAGCCGTTGGAATAGGCGCAAGGTTTCTGTCACCTCGATGTAGAATGTGTGCCTAAAATCGATGATTCAGCGCGGTTAGACAATAGATAACGTTCGTGTACGGCGCAAGGATTTTCAGTTCTGAGCAAGCTCTCAGCGCGTGGAGGGTGACGTTTTGGAAGCCCGGTCAAACTCGAACGCAGTCCTCAATGTTGCCCTGCTCGGCTACGGATTTGCCGGCAAGACATTTCACGCTCCGCTGCTGTCCAATGTGCCGGGATTGCGCCTCTCTCATATCGTTTCGAGCGATAGCGCTAAAGTGCGGAAGGATTGGGATGTCACTGTCCTGCCGAAGCCGGAGGACGCCTTCGGTCTCCAGGAAATTGACATCATCGTGGTTGCCACGCCGAATCCCACGCACTTCGATCTCGCTCGCAAGGCTCTGCTCAGCGATAAGCACGTCGTTGTTGATAAGCCGTTTACGAACACCATCGCCGAGGCGCAAGAGTTAATTGCCCTGGCCAAGAGCCGCGGCCGATTGCTCTCCGTTTTTCAGAACCGCCGCTGGGACGCCGATTTTCTCACGCTGCGCCAATTAATCTCAGAAAAGCCGCTGGGCGAAATCGTTAATTTCGAATCGCACTATGACCGCTATCGCCCCGAGCCGCGCCAGCGATGGCGTGAACAAGATGTTCCGGGCGGCGGGCTCTGGTTCGATCTCGGCCCGCATCTAATCGACCAGGCGCTGCAGCTCTTCGGCGCGCCCGAAGGGATCTACGCGGATTTGGAAATACAGCGCCCCGGCGGCCAAGCCAACGACTATTTCCATATCCTCCTCCGCTACGGAAAGCGCCGCGTTATCCTTGATGGCGGGTCGCTGGTCGCTGCGGAGACTCCGCGATTTACGGTGCACGGCACTTTTGGGAGTTACACCAAATTCGGCATGGACACGCAGGAAGAGTCGCTCAAACGCGGTGACGTTCCGGGGAGTCCGGGGTGGGGAGCCGATCCGCGGACGGGTACGCTGGTCACCGCGCGGCGCGGAGGCGGTTTTGAGACGCGGCAAGTCCCAAATATTCCCGGCAACTATCTCGCATACTACGAAGCGGTTCAGCGCGCGATCGCAACTGGCGCGCCGAATCCAGTATCCGGGGAGGATGGGTTGGCCATCATCAATGTGATAGAAACTGCGATCAAGAGCGCCGCGGCTCGCGCCGAACTTCCGTTCAACGAAATTAAGTTGTGAACCCGAAGCTCGGCTTTCCAATGGAGATCAGATGAGCATCGACCGCGATCTCGAAAAAATTGCGCTTCAGGAACAGCGACTGCAGTTCAAGCAATTTGATTCTGAGGTTGCATGGGCTATCGGGACGAGCCTGAAGGCGGCCGCGGAAAAGCGTGGCGTTGCTGTGGCTATTGATATTCAGCTCAACGGGCATTCCTTATTTGCGTACGCGATGCTGGGAACCACGCCGGACAATCAGGATTGGATTCGACGCAAGCGCAACGTCGTCACGCGCTACCACCGCAGTTCTTATGCCGTCGGATTGAAACTCCAGCGCGATCAGACGACGCTGCAGGCCAAAATAGGCGTCGAATTGAAAGATCACGCGCCGCATGGAGGCTGTTTCCCGATTCTCTTGCAAGGGACGGGATGCGTGGGAACGATCACCGTATCGGGCCTGCCGCAGCGCGACGATCATGCGCTCGTCGTCGCCGTTCTACAAGATTACCTACAGCTGACGGACGAGGATCTCGCCCTGGATTCTGCTGCCGCGTCTTGAACGCAACTTCTCTGCTTACAATTCGCTGTGTTATTCGCATATTTCGCATTATTTCGGGAGTTTGCGGCGTCGGTCCTGTCTTGCGCCGTTCTTGAAATGATTCGTGAATCTTCGAAATCCCCTTCGACATCTCAACATGCTGAATCGCGCGTTGCCAGCCGACGGAGAAGTAATCACAGTCCGAGGATGATTCGGGGTTCATCGTGACCATCGAGACTCTCAGTGGAACGGCCAAACCGCCCCAAATTCGCGCGGTGATCATGGACTACGGCGAGGTCCTTTGTTTTCTTCCCTCATCGCAACATATCGAGCGATTTGCCCAGATTTTTCGGATGGATCCTCGGACGTTTCTTCCAATTTATCTGCAGAGCCGAGCTGCATATGACCGCGGAGACCTGCTGCCGGCCGAATACTGGGATGAATTTGCGGCGCAAGTAGGAGTAAACATCGACGCGCACGCCCTTGAAGATATTCGCCGGTTAGATATAGAGATGTGGTGCCAGCACAATGAGCCGATGATCCGGTGGGTCGAAGAAATTCGTTCCGCCGGATTCACCACCGCGATCATGTCCAATATGCCGTTGGATCTGGTTGCGCATCTGCGGACTAATTTTCCTTGGATAGGCAATTTCGACCATCACATTTTTTCGGCGGAAGTACGCAGCATAAAACCGGAGCCGGGAATATATCAGCATTGCATCAGCGCTGTCGGGGTGAAACCAGCGGAAGCGCTGTTCATTGACGATCGAGACGAAAATCTGAATCAGGCGCGCATCGCTGGAATTCGCACTCTCCGCTTCCAATCCATCCCGAAGCTTCGCGAAGACTTACAAGCTCTCGGATTCACCATTTTGCCCCGCTAACTTGCCCGTTGTATCGCAGCGCACATCTATGTTGTGCCGCGCTTTGTTGAATCTAGGCTCTCTAGAACGTTGCCCGAACTTGTTACTTGCAAATATTAAACAGCTGTTTGAAACTAGCGTTTGGGGGATAACACATGCAGGCAGTTAGTCGAACTTCCGGACCGGTACAGTCGCAGGCGGCAGGCGATCCCACGCGAGCCAAATTGCTCAAGGCGGCGGGGCGTGCGTTTGCCGAGCGCGGTTTTTATGCGACGACCATTCGTGAAATTTGCATGCGCGCGGGCACCAACGTCGCGGCGGTCAACTACCATTTCCACGACAAGATTGGTCTCTACACGGAAGTCCTGCAACAGTCGGTCCGCGCTAAGCACTTCGAATCCATCCGCGATGCGTTCGATCGCAGCGCGCCTCCCGAAGAAACCCTGCGCGCCGTTATCCGGATGAGGCTTCAGGGCATGCGCAGCGGCACGGTGCCTGACTATCAATTTCGCATCATGGCTCACGAGTTGGCACAGCCCACACCGGTGATGTCACGCATGATCAACAAAGTTTCGCGGCCGATCTATCAACGATTCTTGGAATTGGTCGGGAAAATCATCGGCTTACCTACCGATCATGAAAAAACGCGGATGTGCGTTCACAGCATCATGGGACAAATCTTCCTCTACGTGCTGGCAGCTCCGGTATTGGTTCGATTGTGGCCCGAATTGGATATGACTCCGGCGCAACTGGACCGCATCGCCGATCATATTTCGGACTTTTCGCTAGCCTATCTCCGAGAAGTCCGTTCAGCGCACCAGCGCATGCCGCGCGTGGTTCGCGGAAAGAGACGCTAATGGCTGAACAGCAACTCATCGCGAGAACTCCAGAACGTGGCGCGCAACGGAGCCCATCGGAAACTGCGTCGCCGTCTCCTCCAGTGGCTCCTCCTCGGTCGCGCCGCACTATGGTGCTGCTGATCGTGCTCGCTGTCGTCGTGGTGGCCGTTTTTGTGTGGCGCGCATTCTTTGCGGTTCCGAGTATTCCTGACAGCATCGTCGCATTAAGCGGCCGGATTGAGGGTGACGACTCGGCGGTAGCGCCCAAAACGGCGGGGCGCATTCTGGAGGTTCGCGTGCGCGAAGGAGACACTGTCAAGGCCGGCAGCGTCATCGCCATCCTTGATGACGAGCAGGTCCGAGCGCGCGAGCAAGCCGCTCGCGAAGCCCTGGCAGAGGCCGCAGCCAACGCTCGATCGGCGGGCGACCAAATCGCAATCTTGAAAGAACAATTNNTGCAGCAGAATCGGCTGCTCACCGGCCAAGCCAAGCTTGACGCCGACGGTCGTGTCAGCGAGGCCGAGGCAAATCTGGCAGCCGCTCAATCCGATCTCGCACAGCAGAAGGCCGCTTACGAACTCGCGCTCTTCGATAAAGATGCTTACACGCGCCTCGCGAAATCGGGTGCCGTATCCGAACGCCAAGGAAAACAAGCCGAAGCAACCGCCGATCAAGACGCCGCTATCGTGGCCGCGACGCAACGCCGGGTGGAAGCGGCGCAAGGCGCCCTCACGATCGCTCAAGCCAATCTGGCGAATCCTGGCATTCGCGGTTCTCAGGTGTCTGCGGTTGAGCAGCAAATTGTGCAACAAGAAGCGCAGATCGCTGGCATCAACGCGAGTGCGGCGCGCGCGCGCGATCAACTAACAGAAGCGGAGGAGGATCGGCAAGACCTCACGGTCAAGGCTCCGTTCGACGGTACGGTGATGACCCGCGCAGCAGAACCTGGAGAGGTCGTGCAAGCCGGCACCGCTATCGTTACGCTTCTGGATTTAAGTCAGGTCTACCTGCGAGGCTTCATTCCCGAAGGAGAAATCGGCAAGGTTGCCATCGGCCAACCCGCGCACATCTTTCTCGATTCCAATCCCAAACAGCCCCTCAACGCCTACGTGTTGCGTATTGATCCGCAAGCTACCTTCACTCCGGAGAACACCTATTTCAGGAACGATCGCGTGAAACAGGTCGTTGGCGTCAAGCTGCAGCTCAAAGAAGGTATTGGATTCGCAAAGCCGGGAATGCCGGCCGACGGAGAGATTCTCGTCCACGGCAATACGTGGCCCAAAGGCAGATAAGAGTCGAGATGTCGACGGCCAATTTTGACATCCGGGATCTCGGCACGACGGACACGCAATCGGGAAACATGTCCACGGCGGCCATCCGCGTCCACGACCTGTGGAAACGCTATGGCCCAATCGAAGCCGTTCGTGGCGCCAATTTGGAAGTCGGCCATGGAGAAATCTTCGGATTAATCGGCCCTGATGGCGCGGGCAAGACTTCGACGTTCCAGATCTTAGCGGGCGTGATGGAGCCTACCAGTGGTACCGCAGAGGTCTTTGGGCGCCCCGCTCGCGAAACGCGGTCGCAGACTGGTTATCTGACGCAGGCGTTCAGCCTCTATCCAGACCTGAGCGTCAGCGAAAACATTCGCTACATCGGAGATCTGCGCCGCGTTCCGGTCGAAGAGATTCTAGATCGCGGGCACCGCTACCTAAAAATGTTCGACATGGATCGCTTCGCGGACCGGCTCGCGGGCCGGCTGAGCGGCGGCATGAAACAGAAATTATCGCTGGTCTGCGCGCTGGTGCCCCAGCCGCGCGTGCTTTTGCTCGACGAGCCCACCACCGGCGTTGACCCAGTCTCGCGCCGCGAATTCTGGGATGTTCTCGCCCACCTCGCTGCGGATGGCCTGACGATCTTAGTGGCCACCCCTTACCTCGACGAAGCAGAACGCTGCAACCGCGTGGCCTTGATGTATCTGGGCGAGTTGCAACAGATCGGCACGCCGGCCGAGTTGCGTTCGCGATTGCACGCCAAGCGCCTCGAACTGCGCACCGCGAAACTCAGCGAAGCAGAAACAATTCTCTGCGCGGTCAGCGGCCCGGAAAAAGAAATCATGGATGTTCAGCGATTCGGCGACCGCCTCGATGTCCTCGCTCATAATCCGCAAGCCGCTCAACGCATTCTCAAAGAGCAAATGGACGCCGCTGGCCTCGCAATCGACGACATTCACATTGACAATCCGACACTCGAAAACACATTCGTCTCCACTCTACGCAGCCTCGGGCACGAGATGCACGATACCCCGTTTCCGGGACATCACCGCCACCAGGACCTCCGCGGCCAGATCGCCATCGGCGGCAAGAATCTCACCATGCAGTTCGGCGCGTTCACTGCCGTCAAGAACATCAACATCGAGGTCCATTACGGAGAGATCTACGGCCTTCTCGGCGCCAACGGAGCCGGAAAGACCACCGCCATCAGGATGCTCTGCGGACTGCTCGATCCCACGCACGGAGAAGTTCTACTAGCCGGCGCGCAAGGCAGCGCAGGCGTGCGCTCGCAAAGCGTGCGCCAGCAAATCGGCTACATGTCGCAGAAATTCTCCCTCTACGACGACCTGACCATCCGCGAAAATCTGGAATTTTTCGCCGGAGTCTACGGCGTGCCGGAAGACGAGCGCGAGGAAAAGTGGCGCTGGGTGCTTTCTTTTTCCGGGCTCGAAGGCAAGCAAGATCAGATCACCGGCAGTTTGCCCGGCGGGTGGAAGCAGCGCGTAGCCTTTGGCGCAGCGATTATGCATGAGCCGAGTGTGCTGTTCCTGGACGAACCGACCTCCGGCGTGGACCCGCTGGCGCGCCGCGCCTTCTGGACCATGATCAACCGTCTCGCGGATGCAGGCACCGCCATCCTGGTGACCACTCATTATCTGGAAGAAGCCGAACAGTGCAATCGCCTGGGCTTGATGGCGGCCGGCGAATTTGTGGCCGAAGGCAGCCCCAGCGACATCAAGAATCGTCAGCCCGGACACTTGCTTGAGTTTCTTATCGATCAGCCGCAGCGCGCGGCAGATCTGTTGAAAGTCGAGGGCGAGCGCTGGCGCGTTTCGTTGTTTGGCGACCGCCTACATATCGTCACCGATGACGACGCGCAGAAGGCCATGGCATCCACAACAGCGCAACTCGAAGCGAATGGCGTTCGCGTGCTCGATGCACAGGTTGGCCGCTTCACGCTCGAAGACGCCTTCATCAGCGTGGTGGAAAAGGCGCGGCAGCAAGGCAAGTTTTCGACTGAGGACTGAAGGAGCAAGGGAATGAGACGCATTCTGGCTCAAGCACGCAAAGAGCTGACGCAGATCGTGCGCGATCGCCGTACGCTGGCGCTCGCGCTGTTGTTGCCGTTGTTCCTACTCATGCTGCTTGGCTCGGCAATTTCTTTGACGGTGAATGATCTCCCGATTGTCGTGCAGGACCTCGATCATTCGCCAGCCTCGGACGCCTACATTGACGCCTTCCGTGCATCCGTCACCCTTCACGTTGTGGCGTGGCCCGAAGAAAAAAGACCGGAAGATGCGCTCACGTCGAACATCGCGCGCGGAGTTCTGATCATCCCGCCAAACTTCGGCCGAGACATCGCCCGCGGCGTGAGCACGCCCGTGCAGATCCTGGTTGACGGCTCCGACTCCAACACTGCTCTGCTTATCTCGGGTGACGCCCAGCAGATTACGCAGGCCTACAACCAGAGCATCGCTGGCGCCGCGCAGCCTCAGCTGGTTCAGGCATCGATGCGCTTGTGGTACAACCCCGGCCGCTCCTCCAAAAAATTCTACGGGCCGGGAATTTTTGTTTTGGGCCTTTCCATGTTCCCGCCGCTGCTCGCTTCGCTGGCGATGGCCAAAGAGGGCGAACAGAAAACGATTCTGCAGGTCTACGTCTCCAGCATTTCGGCTCATGAATTTCTATTGGGAAAGATATTCGCATTCATGGCGGTGGCAATCGGCGAATGCCTGTTAATGCTGGTACTGCTGTTCACATATTTCGGCTTGAACCTCGCGGGAGATCCGACTCCATTTCTTGTAGCAACGATCCTGTACGCCTTTTGTGTAGCGTCATTTGGAATTATGGTGGGCGCGGCGATTCCCAGTCAGGCGGCAGCGATGCAAACGGTGGCGCTCGGTGGGTTTCTGCTGGTCTTTCTACTCTCCGGATTGATCTACCCCATTAGCAACATCCCCGTCGGACTGCGTTGGCTCTCAAATCTGATCTGGGGCCGCTACTACATCGAGATCGTCCGCGACGCGCTCTTGCAGGGCGGCGGTTGGCCTGCGACCTGGTACAAGGTCCTCGAAATCGGAGCCACAGGAGCGATTTTCTACGGTATGGCATGGCGCACTATGCGGCGCATGCAGGTCAAGTCATAAGCCATGCGAAAGCTACTGCAAAAAGTCTTCAACTACCGCGTGCGCGCTCTGATGTTTAAGGAGTTCAGGCAGATTCGGCGCGATCGTCGCCTGGCCATCTCGCTGATTCTTCCGCCCACGCTGCAGTTGTTGTTGTTTGGCTTCGCGCTCAGCGCCACGGTGTCTGATATCCGGCTAGGCATCGTTGACGATAGCGCGACCCCGGAGAGCCGCGAACTCATTGCCACGCTGACGGAGAGCAANNCTCAGCCGGAACAACCTCGATGCCGGCTTGGTGATTCCATACGACTACACCCGCAACCTGGAGCGTGGTCGCACCGCTAACGTACAGTTCCTATTGAACGCGATGAACGCCAACACCGCCGCAATTGCGCAAGCCTACGCGGAAGGCGTGATCCAAACCTACAATCGCGGGCTACCCGATGAGGGGATTCACCCGAACTTCCAGCAGATAGCTGGCGGTGAGTTGAGCCGCCGAGGCCTCATCCTCTTGCATCCGGCGTATCTTTTCAATCCCGGCCTCGTAGCGTCGTGGTTCATCGTCACCGGCGTCTTTGGCCTGTTGCTGATCTTGAACGGTTCGATCGTCGCCTCCGCTGCGATGGTGAAAGAGCGTGAGCGCGGAACGATCGAGCAGTTGCTGATGTCGCCGGCGGGAACTTACGAAATTATTATCGCGAAGATGGCGCCGCTTTTCATTCTGTTGTGCGGGATGGCGGTCTTCGCGGTCTTCGTGATGGTAGTGGCCTTCAATGTTCCGATTCACGGCAGCTTGCTGCTTTTGCTTTTAGGCTCGGCGCTTTGCATCCTCTGCGGTATCAGCATCGGCACCGTCATCGCCACGTTCAGCAAGTCCGCGGAACAGGCGCAATTGACGGCGTTTTTCGTGAATCCTCCGCTGTCGACGTTATCGGGCGCCTTCTATCCCATCGAGGGCATGCCCCACGTTCTCCAGCGCCTCACGATATTCAATCCGATCTACCACTACGTCATCATCTCGCGCGCAACTCTGCTGAAGGGCAGCGGATTCTGGGAGCTCTGGACACATTTCCTGGCTCTCTTCATCTTCACCGTGGTTTTGGTGGCGTTGAGCGTGTGGCGTTTCCGAAAACAGCTCAGTTAAACCGGCAAAAAAGATTCTACGAGAATGAGGCAATTGAAAATGAAAACGTCAATCGCAGTAGCGCGCTACGTCAGCATATCCTTCGTTGTGTGCACGGCCGCCATCCTCGTGTTCGCCAGTTGTGCTCGAGCCCAATTCGGAGGAACTCCTTCCTCCCCACAAAGCACACCAGTCAATCCGCTTCCCCTCTCTGGCAGAACGTCGCAAAACGGCTCGGTGGTCCCGGTACAGACCCCGGTTCCCGGAACCACCACGAGCGTTGATACCGTGAACCCCACCGTGCAGGTGCAAGGTTCGTACAGCGGAAGCGCCAACAGCACCGCCCGGATACCGTTTTCGGGAAAGTTGGGATTCCGCGAAGCGATAAATCGCGGACTCGTGTTCAACTTGGGAGCGATTGGTTCGACGCAGAGTGTGCGTCAAGCGCAAGGAATGAGTCACAGCGTTCGAAGCGAGTTGCTGCCGAACCTGAACGGCTCGGTAACGGAATCGGTTCAGACCGAAAATTTGAAGGCGCTCGGCTTGCGTTTCAATTTCTCGGTTCCTGGCTTCACGTTCCCCACCATCGTGGGCCCCTACAATTATATTGACGCGCGTGTCCAGTTGACGCAGTCCGTCGTGGACCTCACGGCCATCAACAATTACCGCTCATCGAGAGAGCAGTTGAAGTCGAGTCAAATGGAAGCGCTCAATGCCAGGGATTTGGTCGTGCTCGCCGTGGGCGGCACCTATTTGCAGGTGCTCGCGGCGCAAGCCCGCGTGGCTTCCGCTCGCGCGCAGGTAGATTCCGCGAATGCCGTGTATCAACAGGCGCTGCAGCAGAGCGGTGTGGGATTAGTAGCGCGCGTAGATGTGGACCGCAGTCAGGTGCAAGCATTGACGCAGCAGCAACGGCTGGTTTCACTTCAAAACGATCTCGCGAAACAGAAAATCAATCTTGCGCGGCTTACTGGTTTACCGCCAACCGATCAATATGAACTGTCCGACGACATTCCGTTTGCGAGCGCGCCTCCCGTCACTTTTGATGAAGCTCTCAAGCAGGCGCTCGATCAGCGGCCTGACCTGAGGGCGGCACAAGCGCAGGTGCGCGCCGGCGAGATGACTCGCTCTGCAGCCCGCGCCGAAAGACTTCCCTCGTTTTCAATTGATGCGAACTACGGCGCCATAGGAACCACGCCAAGCCAAGCAAAGGCGACGTATACGGTAGCGGGAACGGTTCGTGTGCCTCTCTGGCAAGGTGGCCGCGCAGGAGGAGACATCGAACAAACGGATGCTGAGTTAGCGCAGCGAAAAGCGGAGGCTGAAGATCTCAAGAGCGAGATCGAAAGCGAAGTGCGCAACGCATATCTCGATTTACAAACGGCCACAAGCCAAGTGGATCTATCGCAACGGAATCTTCAGGTCAGCCGCGAAACTCTGGCTCTGACCAAGCAGCGATTCGAAGCCGGCGTAACGGACTCTGTCGAAGTTGTCCAATCCGAACAGACGGTTGCCAGCGCGGAGCTCGATTACATCAACAGCGTGTTCGCACACAACGTAGCCAAACTAAGTTTGGCGCGCGCCATCGGCGGCGCCGTGGATAGCCTGCCGCAATTTTTGCCGCTTCGATAACAGTCACGTAGACAAGCCGGAGTCCCATTGGATCTGCTAGGGCAAGCACCGCTTCCCAACTCGCGCCAGAGCCAATGCTGCGAGCAATTTCACGTCCCTGCCCGCAGCCAGCTCCAGTGCCGCTTCAAGTTTCGCTTTGCGTCACCGTGTATCCGAAGTCCGCTTCCCTCAAAGCAGCGTTGGTCTAACTACCTAACCGCGCATCTTTTGTTTAGAGACGTGATTAAGACGACGCCGCAGTCGCAGCAGCGCCTTTGAAGAACGTCAGTAGGTCAGCGTTAATTTGGTCCGCGTTGGTCGCCGGCATGCCGTGCGGAAAGCCCGGATAGACCTTCAGCGTCGCGTTCTTCAAAATCTTCGCGGACAACAGACCCGCGGCGGCGATCGGCACAATCTGATCGTCGTCGCCATGCATCACCAGCACGGGGATATCGATCTTCTTCAAATCCTCAGTGAAGTCCGTCTCCGAGAACGCCTTGATGCAGTCGTAATGCGCCTTCATGCCGCCCAACATCCCCTGCAACCACCAGTGATCTCGGATGCCTTCCGAAATTTTTGCGCCCGGCCGGTTGTAACCGTAGAACGGCAGCGTGATGTCCTTGTAGAACTGCGGCCGGTTGGCCGCGAGTGCCGTTCGAAGGCCATCGAAGACTTCGATGGGCGAGCCCGCAGGGTTCTTTGCGGTCTTCAACATGAGCGGTGGCACGGAACTAATCAGCACCGCCTTGGCTACACGCTTGGCGCCGTGGCGGCCCAAGTAACGCGCGACTTCGCCGCCTCCGGTCGAGTGTCCAACCATGATGGCATCCTTCAGATCAAGCTTATCGAACAACACAGCGAGATCGTCCGCGTAAGTGTCCATGTCATTTCCGTCCCACGTTTGCGTGGAACGCCCATGTCCTCGCCGGTCATGCGCGATCACGCGAAAGCCACGCTGCCCGAAGAACAGCATCTGCCCGTCCCAGTCGTCCGCACTCAGCGGCCAGCCATGCGAAAACACGATCGGCTGTCCTGTGCCCCAATCCTTGTAGTAAATCTGCGTCCCGTCTTTCGTCGCGATCGTAGCCATATTTTCTCTCCTGAGATAAAAGTTCGGTCGTTTCTTGCTCGCAGTTCCTTGCGCTTTCAGAACTTCCGTTTGAAAGATCCCGTGCTACTCAATTCACGACCGTGCTTACCAGAATCAGAGACCATCGTCCATCCAGCCACCTGCCCCGAGAAGATTTCGTTCGACCTGGGAGGCTATGCACATGTCATGGGTGGCGCCGATTATAGCTTTTCTGCGCAATTCGCATCAGCATTCCGCTCGACGCCGGTTTGTCCGTCAGGTCCCCAACAGGTTGAGTTGCAGTTTGTCGTATCCGTGTTCCCGCGCCCACAAATCCAGCGGTATTGTCGCCAGCTCATCCACAACGGGAACTGCCAGTCCCGTCTTCGTCAAATCGATGCTCTTCAGGTAGGTATGGCATGTGTCGCAGACGTCCACGCGCACGTGCGCGATTTCCGGCGCCGAATAGAACGCCATCTGCGGCTCTCTCTCTTCACCGCACGCCGGACAATAAATTCTTCGAAAATTCCACTCATGGGCGCACAGCATGCAGATCAGAGATTTCTTCGCCCCGTCGCCTTCACTCCGCAAGACGCCCACGATCGGCTTGCTTCCGCACAGGGGGCAAGTCGAAGGAGTTCCATCCAGGATTGTGTTCTCGCGGCGATCGGCAAGATACTCGGCGTACGGTTGAAGATAAATCCAGGCGAGCAATCGATCGCAAGTACCGGCCTCGCGCGAATCGCCGGCCCGCGCTTCTTCCGTGTCGTCACCGTCCGCGGCCAATTCCGGATCCGCGTGCCAGAAATCCTCGATCGTCCGTTGCCATCCTGCGGGCCCCTTCTGCGCCAACGCCGCGGCGGCCTGCGCAAGCGGCGCTGGCGCAATCCGCTGTATCACAGATAGAAATCCCGGAAAGTTTGGCAGGAGAAGGAAGAGATCCAATTCATCTCGCAGAGGCCGCGCGGATGAAATCTTCGGCGAATCCGCGAGCGCTTTTTGGATTTCCGCGTAAAGGCTTCGTTGAAATGTTGCGACGCGTCCGTAAAAGCGCAGTCCTTCTGCGGCGAACGGGAAAGAAGAGGTTAGTTCTGTGGCGCGACCGATGCGGCGATCCCAGTTCGCGTGAATCATTGTTTGAGTGGGGGTTTGGGCCGGGATCTGCCGTCGACTTCGTAATACCATGTGCGATGGAACGTCCACGCCCAAGCGCGCGTGACGTAACCATGAATCATAGATCCGAAACTGCCCTCTTCCAGGATCGCGCTCATGTACACGTGAATCAGGAACAGTCCGATCGTGATCAGCGCCACGCTCGCGTGGATCAAGATGGCCGCGTAGCGCACATACCGCAGGCTCCACGGCAGCGTTTCCGTGTACCACAGCACCACCCCAGAGAGCAGCAGCAGGATTACGCTGTAGAAGATTCCCCAGAAGAAGAGCTTCTGTCCGAAGTTGAACCGCCCCACTGGAGGCAACTTGTCGTCTTCGTTTTCGATGTAATAGGGGATCGCCTTCGCCCACGCGCGATCGCTCGAGTCCATTTGCATGTCGCGGCGCCACTCTTTAAACGTCCAGAATAGCGACACCGTAAAAATCAGCCCCAACCACGGATGCCAGAATCGCGCCGCCGGCCCGCCGCCAACGACCGCGGCCAGCCAATAGAGATAGGGCGACCAGAACGCCAGTCCGGTAGCCAGCAGATACGTGTAAGCGAGCGCGCCGATCCAGTGATTCACGCGCTCTCCAAGTGTATAGCGCGTGATCAGTTCCTCGTCGTGACTGGAACGGGATACCGCGTCGGTCGTCATGGCCGCCTCCCGTTATCCGGCTTGATCTCTTCTTCCTTCTTCGGCCCAAAACGCATGTAATGCAATGCCAGTCCGGCCAGCCCGGCGACCATCGCCACATTCCCCAGCCACTTCAGCGGCCCCTTCCACAGCCGCACCGACCATGGAATGGTCGGATTTCTCGGGAGGCCGCCATACAGCTCCGGATTCTTCGCATCGTGAAGGACGTAGATCACGTGCGTCCCACCCACTCCCGCCGGATCGTAAACTCCCGCATCGGCGAATCCGGAAACTTCGCGAAGCTGATCCGCCCGCGTCTGCGCCAGTTCCTTCATTTCCGACTTCGTCCCAAAATGCAGGCAGCCTGTCGGGCAAGCCTTAATACAAGCCGGCTCGAGCCCCACCGATACGCGGTCGTTGCACAGCGTGCATTTGAAAACTTTGCGCGCCGCCGGGCTGAACTTCGGAATATTGAACGGGCAGCCCGTCATGCAATAGCCGCAACCGATGCAGTTCGCTTCCTGGAAATCCACAATCCCGTTGGCGTACTGGACGATGGCTGCTTCCGCCGGACAAGCCGCCAGGCAGCCAGGATCTTCGCAATGCATGCATTGGTCTTTGCGCATGAGCAGCATCATGCTGCCGTCTTCGCGCTCGTGTTCGTTGAACTTGATCAGATTCCAGTAATTCCATGCCGTTTCGGGCATGGTCTGGTAGGTGTTGTTAAAGGAAGTTTCGCTGAACGGGTAACCGTTCCACTCCAGGCACGCCACTTCGCACGCTTTGCAGCCAATGCACGTGGTTGTATCCACCAGCTTGCAGACTTGGAACTCCCGATTCAATCCGGCGCCCGGAACGGTCCCGGCGTGCCCTGAAATCCGGATTAATTCTGTTGACGCCTGGCTCATTGTCCGCTCGCTACGCCTTCTCGATTTTCACTAGGAAGCCCTTGGACTCGGGAGTGTGAGCATTCGGATCGGTCACTGCGGGCGTGAGCAAATTCGCCGGCGTCCGCGCGTTTCGTCCTTCATCCTCGTCAATGCCGCGGAAGCCCTGGTGAATTGGCAAGCCGATCTGATAAACCTTTTTGCCGTCGATCATCATCGGCTTCAGCCGGCGAGTGACGAATGCCTTCGCGATGTAGGTTCCGCGCGCGCTGATGACCTTGATCTTGTCCGTTCCGCGAATTCCCTTCTCATCCGCCAGCTCCACCGGAATTTCCACGAAGGGTTCCGGAATCAACTGGACGTTCATTGGATTATTCTTGGTCCAGTAGTGATACTGCTCGGTCAGACGGTAAGTCGTGCAGACGATGCTGTACTCCTCGGGCGAACCAAACTTATCGAATGGCGTTTTAAACTTCTTCACCAGCGGATTATTCGACCGATCGGGATGAAGCGGATTTTTGATGGGGCTTTCTATCGGTTCGTAATGTTCTGGAAACGGACCGTCCGCCAGCACTCCGATCGGAGCGAACAGTCTGCCTACTCCCTCCGGGTTCATTATGAACGGCCCCATGTGATCTTTGGGGTTGGAATCCGGCTTGAAGTCCGGCACGTCGTTGCCAACCCATTTCCCCGCCGCTTCGTTCCACCAGATTTGTTTGCGATCGGAATCCCATGGTTTTCCAGCGGTGTTACAAGAAGCGCGATTATAGAGAACGCGGCGATTCGCCGGCCATGACCAGGCCCAGTTCGGAAAGACGCCCATTCCAGAGGGATCCTCGGTGCCTCGCCGCTGGCATTGGGATCCGGCTTCCGTCCACATGCCGGAGTAAATCCAATTGCCGCACATGGTTGTTCCGTCGTCTTTCAGCCACGCGAATCCGGGCAATTGCTGGCCCGCTTTAATCACCTGTTTAGTAATGGGGTCTGTCAAATCCGCGAGCGCTCTGCCATTCAATTCCATGGCCACTTGGGTGAGTGGCGGATGAGCGGCATCCGCGTACGCCCAGTTCAAATTCAAAATCGGGTCAGGAAATTTTCCGACATCTTTCTTGTAGAGGTCCCGTACGCGCAGGAAAATCTGCGCGATGATGTCCTGGTCGAGCCGCGCGTCCCCCGGAGGCGGAACCGCGGCATATTTCCAGGTGACCCAGCGCGCCGAGTTGGTCATGCTGCCGTCTTTTTCCGCGAAGCCCGCGCACGGCAATCGATAGACGGTCGTGTTTATATTTTTTTGTTCTTCGGCCGTGATTCCCGGCGCTCTCCAGAACTCGCTTGTCTCGTCCTGATAAATCTCGCCCACCACCAGCCAGTCGGCTTTTTTCAGCGCGTTGATGTTTTTGTTCGTGTCAGGGCCGATCATCACGCCGTTCATTCCGAAAGCCATCATGCCCTTGACCTTGCCGTTGTACATATCGTCCCAGATGTGGGTCCACGAATAATCGCGGTCAACTTTCGGCAGGTAATCGAAGGCAAAACCATTCTCTTTCGTGGCTGAGTCGCCGTACAACGACTTCAACAGCGACACGAAGAACTTGGGCGTGTTCTGGTAGTAGTTCATCGAATCCCACGGTGTTGGTTTCGACGCCGTCGGGGTCACTCTCTTCAGATACGTAGCCAGGTCCACGTCGTTGGGAACGGGAGCTTTCAAGTATCCGGGCATAGAGTCGTAGAGCCCGGCCATGTCTGTGGCGCCCTGAATATTGGAGTGGCCGCGCAGCGCGTTCACGCCGCCGCCCGCTCTGCCAATGTTACCCAGCAGCAGTTGAATCATCGCGGCCGTGCGGATGATTTGCGTTCCGAACGTATGCTGTGTCCAGCCCACCGCATAGATAATCGTCGCCACCTTCTTCATGTCCCCGTCCTTGCGGACGGAAGTGAACATGTCGATGGCCTTGATGTACTGCTCCTTGGGGATACCAGTGATACGCTCGACAGTTTCGGGTGTGTAACGCGAATACTGCTGTTTCATCAATTGGAAGACGCAGCGCGGATTCTCGAGCGTCAGATCGTACGCGACGTTCGGCGGCAGAGCGGGAGGCGGTGCCGCTCCTCCAACCTTGCCCGGCACCGGTTCGGGCGCGTGACCAGTCGCCCCAGCGGCGCCTTGGCCTCCGGAACCTCCCGTTCCTTCATAGTTCCATGTGGATGCATCATACTTACCCGCCGCGGAATCAAATCCTGAGTAAAGCCCATCCTCCGGCAACTTAAAGCCATCCTTAACGATGAACGAGGCGTTCGTGTAGTTGACGAGATATTCTTTCGCGATGCGGTTGTTCTCAATGGCGTAGCGGATGAGTCCGCCGAGGAATGCAATGTCGGTTCCGGCGCGAATTTGAAGGAAGAGATCGGCGGTTGCGGATGTGCGCGTGAATCGCGGGTCAACGGAAATTATCCTGGCGTTGCGGTTGCGCTTGGCCTCCATCGCCCACTTGAATCCGCAGGGATGGTTCTCGGCGGGATTTCCGCCCATGATCAACATCATGTCGGTATTCTTGATGTCGATCCAGCCATTGGTCATCGCCCCGCGTCCGAATGTTGGTCCCAAACTTGAGACCGTGGGGCCGTGTCAAACACGGGCTTGGTTTTCTAAATACACCAAGCCCAGACTCCTCATGGTCTTTACGACCAGATAATTGAATTCATTTGTGTCCGTGCATCCGCCGATGAACGAGATTCCTTCGCACCGGTTCACGGTATGTCCATCCGCGTCCTTTTCCACGAACGAATCGTCGCGGGTTTTCTTGGTCCAGTGTGCAATTTCGGTGAGCGCGTCATCCCATGAAATGTCTTGCCACTCGACCGCGCCGGGCCGGCGGACTTGCGGCTTGGTAAGCCGTCGCGGGTTGAGCATGTCCTGCTCGAGCGAAGAGCCCTTGGGACACAGTGTCCCGCGGTTGGTCGGATGATCGGGGTCGCCTTCCACGTGGATCACTTGTGGTGTCACGTTCTTGGCCCGATCGCCGATGGTATAGATGAGCACGCCGCAACCGACCGCACAATACGGACACGTTGATCGCGTCTCGGCAGCACGCGCGATCTTCAATTCTTTCAGCTGTGCGTAGGCAGGCTTGAGGTCGAATCCGAAGACGGTGGCGGCAACGCCGCCGACCGCGGCAACTCTGAAGAAGTCTCTGCGGGACGTCTGCATCGAGATGACCCCTCATCCGGAGAATCAGCGGACGCTAACCTATTAGACTTCGGCGAATCATTTGTCAAGGATTTACAAACGGGGCGAAAGGAAAGGCGGATAGCATTCACACAACTGTAACTATTGTAGCCGTATCAAAACGATCCCCCGCGCGTAACATCCGTTACATTGCAAAATCCTCCGATTGTGGCCAAGTCTCAGCACACTATGTGTTGGTCGACGGACGCACTGGAAACTTCCTCGGACCGCATTTGGGTTAGTATCAGCACTTAAGATTTCTACATTTGCCTGAGTTCCAGCGAGTTCCTATGCCTGGACATTTTGACTTTTCTGATCTCCGCGAGCTTTTTGCTAAAGCGAACGAGGAGAAGTCCGGCGATCGGTTGGCGGGCCTTGCCGCGGAGTCGGAAAGCGAACGCGTCGCGGCGAAACGGAAACTTGCAGATCTAACTCTCGCCGAAATTGTTCAGCAGCCTTTGATAGACCCGAGCGAGGATGATGTCAGTCGGCTGATTCTCGACACCTTCAACCAGGAAGTTTTTCGTTCGATCAAAAGCTTGACGGTGGGCGAATTTCGCGAGCACATCCTCGATGATGCCACGCGTCAAACGGACCTCAAACAAATTCAATGGGCTATTACTCCGGAAATAGCGGCGGCAGTGGCCAAGATCATGAGCAACAAAGATTTGGTCCTGGTTTCGTCCAAGATCCGGAATGTAACCCGGTGCCGGAACACGATGGGTGAGCGCGGGGTGTTGGGCATCCGCGTACAGCCCAACCACCCGGCCGATGATATCGGCGGCATGCTTCTTTCCGCGTTCGAGGGTCTCCTGTATGGCTGTGGAGACGCCGTGATCGGTGTAAACCCCGCATCAGATTCCGTGGATACCACCACGGAGATCCTTCAAGCGCTTCAGCGTCTCGTGAATGTTTATCAAATTCCCACCCAGACCTGCTGCCTTGCACACATCAGCACGCAACTGGCTGCTTTGGATCGTGGCGCGCCCGTGGATCTTCTCTTTCAATCGATTGCCGGAACGCAGGCTGCGAATCGTAGTTTCGGAATTACACTTGATATGATTCGTGACGGCCGCGAGAAAGTTCTCCAACATCACCGCTGCCGCGACGTCCCCTGGAAAGGTGAAAATGTAATGTATTTCGAAACCGGGCAGGGCAGCGCGCTCTCCGCGGAAGCGCACCACGGCGTGGACCAATTGACGCTCGAAGCCCGCGCCTATGGCGTCGCTCGATGCTTCGATCCATTCCTCGTAAATAGCGTGGTGGGTTTCATCGGCCCAGAGTACCTCTGCGACGAACGCCAGATTATTCGC